>NZ_MJEH01000012.1 GCF_001742425.1 Bacillus solimangrovi | reverse complement strand
CTGTTACAAATAATAATATGGTAGTTGGGGTGTTTCCCCTGTGAGAGTAGGACGTTGCCGGGCAAGAGCTCAACATCTATTATAAATAGGTGTTGTTTTTTTTTACATAATTTCTAGTCATAGAAAGCAATCTATTACCCAATCAAAGCAATTTAATGATGATGAATGATTATTCATCTTCTATATAAGTGACATCAATTTTTTTATTAGATATTGTATCGGGAATAAGTTTATATAGGTGGATAATGACAAGACCTTTATGATATGAAGCTTCAATCCGATCTTCTTTTACTGCATACGGGAGAGGAATCGTTCGTTCGAACTCACCGCTATATATTTCTTTTTGAACAGATTGAAACCCTTGATAAACCCATTTGAGGTTACCACTAACTACAATATTATTATTTGTAACAGATATATCAAGTTGCTCCATACTTTTTAATCCTGGAATACTTAAGAGAACGATCAATTCATGTTCGGTTCGATAAATGTTAGTTGGAGGAAAAGTTTGCATCTTCATAAGTTCATCAAACCGATTTGTAAAATTCTCATTGAAGAACCCATCAAATTGTTTTTGAAAGTCTTGAAATTGCTTAAAAGGATCAAACATATTATCACCTCGAGTTCTAAACTTATATAATCACTTTGGTCTATATGTATGATCATGGATGATAAAAACATTCGTCCTACTTTGTAATATTGAATGAAAATTGAGTTCATTTTTATATAGGTAGTATTAAAAAATGATTTTATTTATGATGATAAGATTTTAGACTGATTTAGCACATCCTATAATTAGCACGTGTGTTATAAAGAATATTATGTTAAACATATATAGAAAAGGAAGATGTTCGTATGAGTAAAAAGAAAAAGAGGTTTGAAGTAGCTGAGAATGAAACGATTTCCAATTGTCTCGATCGAATGAAAAAAGCAGGCTATGCACCTATTAGAAGAATGGAAGAACCAATATTTGAAGAAGTAAACGAAAATGGCAAACTCACTCGTAAACCACTTCGTCAAAAAATTCTTTTTGATGGTATAATTATTGATGCAGATGATTAAAAACCGAACAATAATAATTATATTTAATTAATTGTTCGATATCTATGTTGACACTACTCATTTAGCGCTGTTATGATAATACAGACAAAGTTAATAAACCTCATATAATATTAGGGATATGGCCTAAAAGTTTCTACCTAGTTACCGCAAATGACTGGACTATGAGGGAGAGTGTGCTGAATGGATATTAGATATTTAAAGGGTAATAATTATCCTAGATTAGGTACAGAATACTTTCTCCTCAAAATTGTGAGAATAGTTCTGTATCTTTTTTTATGGGAAAATATAAGTTGCGATTACGATAAAAAGGGGATGAGAGGATGGAACCATTAGTGGGTGTCATCATGGGTAGTACTTCTGATTGGGATACAATGAAACATACATGTGATGTGTTAGAAGAGTGTAATATTCCTTATGAGAAAAAAGTGGTTTCAGCGCATCGTACACCTGATTATATGTTTGAATATGCTGAGAAAGCAAAAGGACGAGGACTGAAGGTTATTGTTGCTGGTGCAGGAGGAGCAGCTCATTTACCGGGAATGGTGGCTTCGAAAACAACTCTACCTGTAATTGGGGTTCCAGTTCAATCGAGAACACTTAATGGGTTAGATTCATTGTTATCAATTGTACAAATGCCAGGTGGTGTGCCTGTTGCAACAGTAGCAATTGGAAAAGCTGGTGCTACAAATGCAGGATTACTAGCTGCCGAAATTCTTGGGACACACAATGAGCAAGTGAGTCAACTACTTGAAGAACGTCGCGAATTAATTCGTCAACGCGTGATGGAAAGCAGTGAGGAGCTGACAGTAAAATGAGACAAATACTACCTGGACAAACGATTGGCATTTTAGGTGGTGGACAGTTGGGAAGAATGATGGCTCTTGCAGCGAAGGAAATGGGGTACAGAATTGCTGTATTAGAACCTAAGGAAGACTCACCAACTGCTCAAGTAGCAGATATTGAAATTATAGCTCCATATGATGATTTAGACGCTGCAAAGAGGTTGGCAGAAGTAAGTGATGTCATTACCTATGAATTTGAAAACATTGATCATGAAGTGCTTATGTGGCTGAATGATCATGCTAATCTTCCTCAAGGTAGCGAATTAATTCGGATTACACAAGACAGATTAAATGAAAAGCAAGAAATTATAAATAGTGGAGCGCAAGTTGCACCTTTCGTTCCAGTACAGTCAGAGCAAGAGTTATTGAATGCGTTAAATAAAATTAAGCTACCTGCAGTATTGAAGACACGTCAAGGTGGTTATGACGGCAAAGGGCAAGTAATGATTCGTAACAAACATGATATACTCGAGGCAATCAAATTAGCAACGAGTGTTCCTTGTATTCTAGAACAGTTTCTTAATTTTGATAAAGAGATATCTGTCATTGTTTCAAGAAATGCAACTGGTGAAGTTGCAACTTTTCCTGTCGCGGAAAACATACATGTTGAACATATTTTAGCTGAATCTATTGTTCCAGCTCGTATTTCTTCTCAAATAGAAACAAAAGCAGAACAACTGGCAATAGAATTAGCTTGCTCAATTAATATGGTAGGAACATTAGCTGTAGAAATGTTTCTTACGAAAGATGGAGAAATTTATATTAATGAATTAGCTCCACGTCCACATAATTCGGGACACTACACGCTTGATGCATGTGAAACGTCACAGTTTCAACAGCACATTAGGGCTATATGTAATTGGCCACTTGGAAAAACAAATTTACTTAAGCCAGTTGTCATGGCGAACATATTAGGTGAACATCTTAATCCAGTCTTATCTAAAATACATGCTTATGACAATTGTAAACTGCATTTGTATGGTAAGTCTGAGCCAAAAGTTAAAAGGAAAATGGGACACCTTAACGTTCTAGCTGATGATACGGGTGAAGCATTGAGAAAAATAGAAGAACTAGGTATATGGGAAGCTAAGAAAGAAAAAGGCTTGCAATTAAGCTGAAAACTCCCGTAAGGTTATTTTGTAGATTTGTGTTTGTAAGAGATTAATGATTAATATCTAAATAATATGAAGTGGAGGATATATAAATGATTGAACGTTATACCCGTCCAGAAATGGGAGCAATATGGACTGAAGAAAATCGATTTAAGGCATGGTTAGAAGTTGAGATTTTAGCATGTGAGGCATGGTCAGAGTTAGGTGATATCCCAAAAGAAGATGTGAAGAGAATTAGGGAAAATGCTACTTTTGATATTGCGCGCATCCATGAGATTGAAGCAGAGACACGACATGATGTTGTAGCGTTTACTCGTGCAGTATCAGAATCACTAGGTGAGGAACGTAAGTGGGTGCATTATGGTCTAACTTCTACAGATGTAGTAGACACTGCGCTATCTTATTTGTTAAAGCAAGCAAATGATATTTTACGTACGGATCTAGAAAATTTCGTAAACATTCTAAAAGAAAAGGCTCAAGAGCATAAGTATACTGTCATGATGGGACGTACACATGGTGTGCATGCTGAGCCTACAACATTCGGTTTGAAGCTTAGCCTTTGGTATGAGGAAATGAAACGTAATCTAGAAAGATTTAATCAGGCTGCAGAAGGCATTGAATACGGGAAGTTATCTGGAGCTGTTGGTACATATGCAAACATTGACCCGTTTGTAGAGAGATATGTATGTGAGAATCTCGGAATTAAACCAGCTCCAATCTCAACTCAAACGTTACAACGAGATCGTCATGCAGACTATATGTCGGCAATTGCATTAATTGCAACTTCAATTGAGAAGTTTGCTGTAGAAGTTCGAGGTCTACAAAAGAGTGAAACGCGTGAAGTTGAAGAGTTCTTTGCTAAAGGTCAAAAAGGATCTTCTGCAATGCCACATAAGCGTAATCCAATTGGTTCTGAAAATATGACAGGGCTAGCTCGAGTAATTCGTGGTCATATGTTAACAGCTTTTGAAAATGTTCCACTATGGCATGAACGTGATATTTCACATTCATCCGCTGAAAGAATTATTCTTCCAGATGCAACAATTGCATTAAATTATATGCTGAATCGTTTCGGAAATATCGTGAAGAATTTAACGGTATTCCCTGAGAATATGAAGCGTAACATGACGCGTACATTTGGATTAATTTACTCTCAACGTGTATTACTTACATTAATTGATAAAGGTATGTCACGTGAAGAAGCATATGACCTTGTACAACCTAAAACGATGGAAGCTTGGGAGAAGCAAGTACAGTTCCGTGAACTAATTGACGCAGAGGAAAAAATTACTTCTCTTCTAACAAAAGAAGAAATTGATGACTGTTTCGATTATAACTATCATCTTAAAAATGTTGATATGATCTTTGAACGTCTTGGTCTTAACGAATAAGCATTAGGGCAGGATTCTCCTGCCCTGTTAATAACAAAGATAATCGGTTATTTCATCTAACATTAATACTTCTTCTAATCTGAATATTACTATTATTCCTACTGGGAGGTTCTTATGGAGAAAGGTAAACTGCTGTACGAAGGGAAAGCAAAACGAATCTATACAACTAATGACGATTCACTCGTTTGGATTGAATATAAAGACGATGCAACTGCATTTAATGGTGAAAAAAAAGCGAGCATTTCAGGAAAGGGTCGCTTGAATAATGAAATTTCATCGTTATTGTTTGAGAAGTTAACTGAGCAGAAAATCGAAAATCATTTCGTGAAGAAACTTTCAGAAACAGAACAACTAGTTAAGAAGACAAAGATTATTCCTCTTGAAGTTGTTGTCCGTAACATTGCAGCAGGCAGTTTAGCGAAGCGCCTTGGATTAGAAGAAGGAACTTCATTAAAGCGTACGATCATAGAATTTTACTATAAAAATGATGAATTAGGAGATCCACTTCTTAACCAAGAACATATTGAAATTATGGAGTTAGCGAGCAATGATCAGCTTGAGCAAATGAAAGAAATAGCGCTGAAAGTTAATGATAGCTTAGTAGATTATTTTAACTCTTGTAATGTACGTCTAATCGATTTCAAGTTAGAATTTGGGTTAGATAACGATGGAGTGTTGATATTATCAGATGAGGTATCACCTGATACATGTCGCTTATGGGATAAAGATACGAATGAGAAATTTGATAAAGATGTTTTTAGACGAGATATTGGTAATTTAACAGATGCTTATGAAGAAATTTTAAAACGACTAGGGGGAACTGAATTATGTATAAAGTAAAAGTTTATATCACGTTAAAAGAAGGCGTATTAGACCCACAAGGAAATGCAGTTCAAGGTGCATTGCATAGTATGGAATACCATGAAGTAGAAGGTGTTCGAATTGGGAAATATATGGAATTAACGTTATCTGATACATCTGGGGATATTAATGCAAAGGTAGAAGAGATGTGTGATCGCCTATTAGCTAACCCTGTTATTGAGAATTATCGTTATGAAGTTGAGGAGGTCGTGTCTCAGTGAAGTTTGCTGTAATTGTTTTTCCAGGTTCTAATTGCGACGTGGATATGTATCATGCCATTAAAGATGAATTAGGCGAAGAGGTAGAATATATTCAACATACAGAAACAGACTTATCACAGTTCGATGCGATCCTACTACCTGGAGGATTCTCTTATGGTGATTACTTACGTTCAGGAGCAATTGCTCGTTTTGCAAATGTCATGTCTGCAGTGAAAGAAGCTGCTGAAGCTGGTACACCAATCTTAGGAGTATGTAATGGGTTTCAAGTATTACTTGAGTCAGGATTGTTACCAGGTGCGATGAAGCGAAATCGTGATTTGAAGTTCATGTGCCGCCAAGTTGAGTTACAAGTTGAAAACAATCAAACAATGTTTACTTCAAGTTATGAGCAAGGTCAAGTGATAACTATTCCAATCGCTCATGGAGAAGGAAATTACGAATGTGATGATGAAACACTAGCAACTCTTGAAGCAAATAATCAAATCGTATTTCGCTACCATGATGCAAATCCGAATGGTTCTAAGGCGAATATTGCAGGTATTGTAAACGAACAAGGAAATGTACTAGGAATGATGCCGCATCCTGAACGTGCAGTGGATGATTTATTAGGGAGCGCGGACGGTTTACATTTATTTCAGTCAATCCTGAAAAATTGGAGGGAATCACATGTCGTTACTTCTTGAGCCAAATGCTGAAACAATCAAACAAGAGAAAATCTATCGCGAAATGGGATTAAGCGATGAAGAGTTTGCAAGAGTTGAGAATATATTAGGACGCCTTCCGAATTACACTGAGACAGGTCTATTCGCTGTTATGTGGTCGGAGCATTGTAGCTATAAGACATCAAAGCCAGTTTTGAAGAAGTTTCCGGTTTCTGGAGAACGTGTCTTGCAAGGTCCGGGTGAAGGTGCTGGAATCGTTGATATTGGAGATGAGCAGGCGGTCGTTTTCAAAATTGAAAGTCACAATCATCCATCTGCTATTGAACCGTATCAAGGAGCAGCTACTGGTGTTGGTGGTATTATCCGTGATGTATTTTCAATGGGGGCTCGTCCAATTGCGTTATTGAACTCTTTACGTTTTGGCGAATTAGATAACCCAAGAACAAAGTATTTGTTTGAAGAAGTAGTGGCAGGCATCGCCGGTTACGGAAATTGTATTGGGATTCCAACTGTAGGTGGGGAAGTACAGTTTGATGATTGTTACAAAGGAAATCCGTTAGTGAATGCGATGTGTGTTGGATTAATTAATCATGATGAAATTCAAAAGGGTCAAGCTAAAGGCGTCGGTAATACGGTGATGTATGTTGGAGCTGCAACAGGTCGGGACGGTATTCACGGTGCATCATTTGCTTCAAAGGAATTAACAGATGATTCTGGTGAAGATCGTCCAGCAGTACAAGTTGGCGATCCATTCATGGAAAAGCTACTCGTAGAAGCATGTTTAGAGCTTGTAAAATGTGACGCTCTTGTAGGGATTCAAGATATGGGTGCTGCTGGTTTGACATCTTCATCAAGTGAAATGGCTAGTAAAGCGGGAGCAGGTATTGAGATGTACCTTGATGATGTTCCACAACGTGAAGTAGGTATGACACCATATGAAATGATGTTATCAGAATCTCAAGAACGTATGCTTGTTGTCGTGAAAAAAGGGCGCGAGCAAGAAATTGTAGACTTATTTGAAAAGTATGGTCTTATTGCTGTAACGATCGGGAAGGTAACGGATGACCATTCATTACGTCTATATCACAAAGGTGAAGTAGTGGCAGATGTACCAGTAGATTCATTGGCAGAGGATGCTCCTGTCTATCATATGCCTTCACAAGAACCAGCATCTTTCGCTAGCTTACAAGATGCCCAAACACCGAAAGTAGAAGATTATAAACAAACATTATTGAAGCTATTGCAGCAACCGACAATAGCAAGTAAGGAATGGGTCTATGACCAGTATGATTATATGGTGAGAACAAATACAGTAGTCTCACCTGGTTCGGATGCAGCAGTTGTACGTATTCGAGATACAAAGAAAGCGTTAGCTATGACAACAGATTGTAATTCACGTTATCTATACCTAGATCCTGAAACAGGTGGAAAAATTGCTGTAGCTGAAGCAGCTCGTAATATTATTTGTTCAGGAGCAGAGCCATTAGCCATTACAGACTGTTTGAATTTTGGTAATCCAGAAAAACCTGAGATCTTCTGGCAAATTGAAAAAGCGACAGACGGTATGAGTGATGCTTGTAACGTATTGAACACGCCTGTTATTGGTGGTAATGTCTCACTTTATAATGAAACGAACGGAACAGCTGTTTATCCAACACCAGTAGTTGGAATGGTTGGTCTTGTGCACGACTTAAACCATGTAACAACACAGAGCTTCAAAGAAGCTGGAGATGCCATCTATGTGATCGGTGAAACGAAATCAGAGTTTGGCGGAAGTGAGCTACAGAAGTTAGTAGAAGGACAATATTCAGGAAAGGCTCCTTCAATCGACTTAGAAGTAGAACAGAGACGTCAGAAACAAATTTTACAAGCAATTCAGCAAGGTGTAGTTGCTTCAGCTCATGATATTTCTGAAGGTGGTTTAGCGGTAGCTATAGCAGAAAGCTTAATTGGGACAGAGCTTGGTGCGGAGGTTACAGTTGATGGAGAGGCAGTAACGGCTCTATTTAGTGAAACACAATCGCGCTTCCTACTTACTGTAAAAGCAGAAAATCGAGAAGCATTTGAGCAATTAAATGAAGATGCACGATTTGTTGGAACAGTAACAAATGATGGCGTTATGAGTATAACTGATATGCAACAAAATGCCTTCGTTCAAGCTACAGTTGAGGAGATGACGAACGCTTGGAAAGGAGCAATTCCATGCTTGCTGAAATCAAAGGATTAAATGAAGAATGTGGTGTGTTCGGTGTATGGGGGCATGAAGATGCTGCGCAAATGACGTATTATGGTTTGCACAGCCTACAACATCGTGGTCAAGAAGGGACAGGTATTGTCGTTTCTGATGGTGACAAGCTCAAAGTGACGAAAGGGCTTGGACTTGTAACAGAAGTATACGGTGCTACACAAATGAAGGAATTAACGGGGAAAGCAGCGATTGGGCATGTGCGTTACTCAACTTCAGGAGGAGGCGGTTATGAAAATGTACAACCGCTTCTGTTCCGTTCGCAAAGCGGTTCATTAGCATTAGCACATAACGGTAACCTCGTTAATGCAAATGCACTGAAGCATCAGCTTGAAGGACAAGGGAGTATTTTTCAAACTACATCTGATACTGAGGTGCTTGCACATTTAATGCGCCGTAGCGGCTATTTTTCTTTAGAAGATCGTGTGAAAAATTCGCTTTCTATGTTAAAAGGGGCATATGCTTTTTTAATGATGACAGAGAACCAATTAATGGCAGCTCTTGATCCACTTGGAATGCGACCTCTTTCACTTGGTCGCATAGGTGATGCATGGGTAATTGCATCGGAAACATGTGCATTTGATGTAGTTGGAGCTGAATACGTGCGTGAGGTAGAGCCAGGAGAATTATTGATTATTGATGATAATGGTCTGCGTTCTGAACGATTTAGTTCTTCGATGGATAGAGCAATTTGTAGTATGGAGTATATCTATTTTGCTCGTCCAGATAGTAATGTTGACCAATTAAATATTCATAGTGTTCGTAAGCGGTTAGGAAAACAGCTAGCGAAAGAAACTGCGATTGATGCAGATATCGTAACTGGAGTGCCAGATTCAAGTATTTCAGCTGCAATCGGCTTTGCAGAGGAGACTGGAATTCCATATGAGCTTGGACTAATCAAAAATCGTTACGTTGGTAGAACATTTATTCAGCCGTCACAAGAGTTACGTGAACAAGGCGTGAAAATGAAGCTCTCACCAGTACGCGGTATTGTAGAAGGTAAACGTGTTGTTATGGTTGATGATTCAATTGTTCGGGGAACGACAAGTCGACGAATTGTACAAATGCTTCGTCAAGCAGGTGCGAAGGAAGTTCATGTTCGAATTAGTTCACCACCTATTATTAGTCCATGTTATTACGGGATTGATACATCAACATCATCTGAGTTAATTGCTTCTTCTAAAAGCATTGATGAGATTTGTGAATTAATTGGGGCAGATTCTCTTTCTTATTTATCTGTAGATGGGATGATTGAAGCAGTAGGAAGGAAAGATAGTGGTGCGAATTGTGGTCATTGTCTTGCTTGCTTTACAGGAAATTATCCAACGGAAATCTATACTGATACATCTCTTCCTCATGAAAAAGAACGAATGGGCAGTCATCATTCAGTACAAGGGGCGAATTCATAATGTCTAATGCATATAAGCAAGCTGGTGTTGATATTGAAGCAGGTTATGAAGCGGTCAAATTAATGAAGAAGCATGTACAGAAAACGGTACGTCCAGAAGTAATCGGTTCACTAGGTGGATTCGGAGGTATGTTTGACCTGTCTCAATTAAATATGAAAGAGCCTGTCCTTGTATCTGGTACGGATGGGGTTGGAACGAAGTTAATGCTTGCGTTCCAAATGGATAAGCACGATACGATTGGCATCGATGCAGTTGCAATGTGTGTGAATGATATCGTTGTGCAAGGAGCTGAACCATTATACTTTCTTGACTATTTAGCGTGTGGAAAGGCAGAACCAGAAAAGATTGAGCAGATCGTTAAAGGTGTTGCTGAAGGGTGTCAACAAGCTGGCTGTGCTCTTATTGGTGGAGAGACAGCGGAAATGCCAGGTATGTATGACAGTGATGAATATGATATCGCGGGATTTTCTGTCGGTGCAGTTGAGAAATCAAAGATAGTAACAGGTTCACAAATTAAACAAGGTGATGTGTTGATTGGACTCGCTTCAAGTGGCATTCACAGTAATGGTTATTCATTGGTTAGACAGGTTCTTTTAGAGGATGGCAAACTTGATTTGCATGCATATCATGATCAGCTAGGTAGAACGCTTGGTGAAGAGCTTTTAGAGCCAACTCGCATTTATGTGAAATCAATCTTAGAAGTGATGAATTCATTTACGATTAAAGGAATGGCACATATTACTGGTGGTGGTTTCATTGAAAACATTCCACGCATGCTTCCACAAGGTTGTGCGGCAGAGATTGATTACGGATCTTGGCATATTCCATCGATCTTCTCACTGATTGAAGAAACTGGAAACTTATCGCGTCGTGAATTATTCTCAGTCTTTAATATGGGAATTGGAATGGTACTTGCTGTTGACGAAGCAGATGCTATTCCGGTTATTCGCAGCCTGGAGTCTACTAATGAAAAAGCCTCGATTATTGGTCGTGTAACAAAAGGTAACGGTGTATTGTTTGGCGGAGGAAAGCTATCATGAAGCGAATAGCTGTCTTTGCTTCTGGAAGTGGTACAAACTTTCAAGCAATCATTGATCAACAGGCGAATTTTGATGCTTACGAGATCGTGTTACTCGTTTGTGATAAGCCTGAGGCTAAAGCAATTGAACGTGCACAAAAAAACAATATCCCTGTTTTCTCATTTGTGCCTAAGGATTTTGAGAGTAAGCAAGCATTTGAGAAATCTATTTTGCAAGAATTACAACGTTATGGAGTAGATTTTATCGTACTTGCTGGTTATATGAGGCTAATAGGGACAACGTTGTTAAGTTCGTTTGAAGGCAGAATTATAAACATCCATCCATCTCTTTTGCCAGCTTTCCCAGGTAAGGATGCCATTGGACAAGCGTTTGAGAAGAAAGTACGAGTGAGCGGTGTCACGATTCATTATGTCGATGAAGGCATGGATACGGGTCCAATCATTGCTCAAGCTCCTGTGCAAATTGAAGAACATGACACATATGAAACGTTGCAACAGAAGATTCAACGAGTAGAGCATGAACTTTATCCAAGTACGTTAGTGAAATTATTATGTGATGAAAAGATAACGAACTAATAGAGCGTGTTCAAAAAGGAGGACAAAAAGGACGGAGAAGAACAAGGCAGCGAAGTTCCTGATACCGTTGTGTACGTTTGTAGGGTACATGAGGAGCGGAAAAGTAAGCCAACGCAGTTATTCGATAGTCATTTTCCCCGGACTTTTTGAACATCCTCTAATAGGTAATTACAGTTCTAGGAGGACATGCGGTTATGACAGTTAAACGTGCGTTAATAAGTGTTTCGGATAAGCAAGGTATTATTGAGTTTGCAAAGGGACTAGTTGCAGAAGGTATTGAAATTATTTCTACAGGTGGAACGAAGAAAGTTTTAGAGGAAAATAATATTAAAGTAACAGGAATTTCGGAAGTAACAGGATTTCCTGAGATTCTAGATGGACGAGTAAAAACATTACACCCATCAATTCATAGTGGATTACTTGCAGTAAGAGATAATGAAGCACATCAACAGCAGTTACAAGAACATAACATTACGCCAATTGATTTAGTAGTAGTAAATTTGTATCCGTTTAAAGAAACAATCGCAAAAGCTGGTGTTACTTTTGCAGATGCAATTGAAAATATTGATATCGGTGGACCTACTATGTTACGTTCATCTGCTAAAAACCATGCATATGTAACAGTTGTTGTAGATCCTGTTGATTATGCAAGTGTACTAGAAGCAATTCAAGCTGATGGTGAAATCGAAAGTGATGAACGAAAACGTCTTGCTGCGAAAGTGTTCCGTCATACTGCTAATTATGATGCGATGATTGCTGAATATTTAACGAAAGAAACAGGTGAAACTTCACCAGAAACGTTAACTGTTACATTTGAGAAGAAACAATCATTACGCTATGGAGAGAACCCTCATCAGAAAGCGACGTTCTATAAGCGTGGTTTAGCAAGTACATCTTCAATTGCTTTTGCTGAGCAACTTCATGGTAAGGAACTTTCTTATAACAACATTAACGATGCTGATGCGGCTCTTTCAATCGTAAAGGAGTTTACTGAGCCTGCAGTTGTTGCAATTAAACATACAAATCCGTGTGGCGTTGGTGTCGGTGAAACGATTGAGCAAGCATATGATCGTGCATATGAAGCGGATTCGGTATCGATTTTTGGCGGGATTATTGCAGCTAATCGAGAAGTTGATCGTGATACTGCTCTGAAAATGAAGGAAATATTCCTAGAGATTATCATCGCTCCTTCTTTTAGTGAAGAAGCGCTTCAAGTGCTTACACAAAAGAAGAATTTGCGACTTCTAACAGTTGAAATCGGTGAGACAAAGACGAATGAGCAGCGTTTAACATCAATTCATGGTGGTCTACTCGTTCAAGAAGAAGATCACTATACATTTGATGATGCGAACATTACTGTTCCAACGAAACGTCAACCAACTGAACAAGAATGGGCTGACTTAAAGCTTGGTTGGCAAGTTGTGAAGCACGTGAAATCGAATGCGATCCTTTTAACAAAGGATAAGATGACAATTGGAGTAGGTGCTGGTCAGATGAATCGTGTAGGTGCAGCACAGATTGCGCTTGAACAAGCGGGTGAAAAGGCAACAGGTGCTGCAATGGCATCAGATGCATTCTTCCCAATGGATGATACAGTTGAAGCAGCAGCCAAAGCAGGTATTACAGCAATTATTCAACCTGGTGGCTCTATTCGTGATGAGGATTCAATTAAGAAGTGTGATGAATATGGGATAACGATGGTGTTTACAGGTGTTCGTCACTTTAAACATTGATCATATATAAATGGATTCTAACATTTCCTAACATACATGGAGAGGGAAGTTTCACTTTATTTAAAAGAGGTGTGTAAACCAATGAAAGTGCTCGTAATCGGACGAGGTGGACGTGAGCATGCTGTTGCATGGAAGTTCGCTGAAAGTAAGCAAGTGACAGAGGTATATGTTGCCCCTGGAAATGACGGAATGGCAGATGTAGCAACGTGTATAGCAATTAATGAGACTGATCATGATGCTCTAGTTTCGTTCGCAAAAGATAATGAGGTTGAACTAACGTTTATTGGACCAGAGAATCCGCTGTTAGAGGGGATTGTAGATCGTTTTAGAGCAGAAGGTTTGAAGGTATTTGGGCCAACAAAGGAAGCGGCATTAATTGAAGGAAGTAAATCATTTGCAAAGGAAATCATGCAAAAATATGATATACCAACAGGTGCTTATGAAGTATTTTCTGATTTTGAACGAGCAAAGCAATATGTACAACAAAAAGGTGCTCCTATTGTAATAAAGGCAGATGGATTAGCAGCAGGCAAAGGTGTTACTGTTGCGATGACAATGGATGAAGCGTTAGCAAGCTTAGATGAAATGATGAATCATAGTAAGTTTGGTGAAGCGAGCGCTCAAGTCGTGATAGAAGAATTTCTTGAAGGAGAGGAATTCTCTTTAATGGCATTCGTACATGGAACGAACGTGTATCCGATGGTTATTTCTCAAGATCATAAGCGTGCTTATGACAATGATAAAGGACCGAATACAGGTGGGATGGGAGCATATTCGCCAGTACCACAAATTTCACAATTTGTTATTGATGAAGCGGTGGAAACGGTATTGAAACCTACTGCTCATGCATTAGTGCAGGAAGGAAGATCATTTACTGGCATACTCTATGGGGGATTAATTTTAACAAGCGATGGTCCCAAAGTCATTGAGTTTAATGCACGTTTCGGCGATCCAGAAACGCAAGTTGTTCTACCTAGGTTGAAAAACGATCTGCTTGACGTATTGGTTAGCTTATTAGAAGAAAAACCAGTCGAGCTTGAATGGTCAGACGAAGCGATGGTTGGTGTTGTTCTAGCTTCAAAGGGATATCCTAATGAATATGAGAAAGGAAAACCGTTAAATGGCTTAAACAACCTTTCTTCTGATGTACTTGTCTTCCATGCAGGTACAAAAAAACAAGATGAAACCTTTGTAACAAATGGTGGTCGAGTGTTGCTAGTTGCTAGTAGAGCTGATGATTTAATTGAGGCGCAGAAGAATGTGTATAACCAATTAGAAAAAATGGAGTCATCTGATATCTTCTATAGAAATGACATCGGAAATAAAGCTATCGAGCGTTCTTCTTCTTAATATACACAAATGAAATAGCAACTATGCTACCGATTAATAACGCAAAGAGGAAAAGTGTATCCGTTAGAAATTCTAAAATCATTGCGATTCACTCCTTTTTTAATAGCTGTCTGATCAGGATGAGAGATCAGACAGCTATTTTTTGGTAAAAATAACGAAAAATTATCGTAATATGTTAAGCTAAATGATGTCACTAGTTAATTTTTTTGAAACTTCATTTAACAATTAAGAAGGGTTCACGATTTCTTCTTCTTGATGTTTATGCTCTTCGTCACATGCACATTGGTAATGTTTCATTTGATCATACATCGCTACCATTGGACAGTAACGGGTAATCCCTTCAGCTACTTTCATTGCACCAGCCATTGTTACCCAAAGGTAAGAAGCGCAATATGGTCGTCTAACCATTTTCGATGTCCCCCAAGCAAGAATTGTAAAACCACACGTTATGCGCATGAGGGCATTAATTAAGCTAATATTCGGTTTTATCATAAACGTCATCCCCTTTAATCAACAGTGATTTAATCAGAATTTAATATTTATTTCATTCCCTCTTTAATGCGGTAAATTTTATCCTATGTTAGGATATAGAAAAGAGGTTTGTGAACGGAGGATAAATATGCCAGATAGCAATTATTATTGGAGAAACAAACAATTGCGAGACCATATAAATGTCCTTGATGGACTGATTGCACCAACAATTGTTTTAAGGAATGCAACGTATTTAAATGCTGCGTTAAAAAAATGGATGGAAGCAAATATTTGGATATATGATGATCGCATCGTTTATGTTGGACAACAGTTTCCTGAAAATAGTGTAGGAACAGAAATCATTGACTGTAAGGGTCAATATATTGTACCAGGTTATATTGAACCTCATGCTCATCCGTTTCAGTTATATAATCCCCATACATTTGCCGAGTATGCATCACAAACTGGTACGACAACACTGGTTAATGATAACCTCATGCTTATTTTAAATTTACAAAAAAAGAAAGCGTTTTCTTTAATGGATCAATTAGACAAAGGGCCAGTTTCTATGTATTGGTGGTGTCGTTATGATCCTCAAACAGAGATTCAAGATGAGGAAGAGATTTTTTCATATGCCAATATGAAAGAATGGCTTGAACATAAATCTGTTCTTCAAGGAGGAGAGATGACAGCTTGGCCGAAAGTGTTAGCTGGCGATGACCTAATGCTTCATTGGATGCAGGAAACAAAACGGTTAAGAAAGCCGATCGAAGGACATTTTCCTGGAGCATCTGAGAAAACATTAACAAAGATGAAACTACTTGGAGCTGATTGTGATCATGAAGCTATGACAGGTGAAGAAGTGTTAAATCGTCTTCTGCTAGGTTATACAACATCTTTAAGAAATTCTTCGATACGCCCTGATTTACCTAAGTTATTAGATGAAATGCACGAATTAGGAGTAGATCAGTATGATCGACTAATTTTTACAACGGATGGATCTCCACCAAGTTTCTATGAAGATGGTTTGATTGACGAAATGATTCGAATCGCAATTGATAGAGGAGTACCAGAAATAGAAGCCTACCAAATGGCTTCTTACAATGTTGCAAAACATTACAATATTGACCATATGCATGGTATGATTGGACCTGGAAGAATTGCACATTTAAATATTTTGGAAGACCCGAAACAACCTAAGCCAATTTCTGTATTAGCGAAGGGAAAATGGGTTCGTCGTAATGATAAACCACAAGATGTATTTCATAAAATTGATTGGGGCAAGTATGATTTTACACCACTTAGACTTGACTGGGATCTATCTATGGACGATATGCAGTTTTCAATGCCATTTGGTGTTGAGATGGTCAATTCTGTTATTACAAAACCTTATTCAATTACATTGGATGCATCAGTCGATAAGCTATCACATGAAAATGATGAAAGTTTCTTAATGTTAATCGATCGTGAAGGACAGTGGCATATTACGACATTGCTCAAAGGATTTGCATCAAACGTATGTGGACTTGCAAGCTCATTTTCCAATACTGGAGATATAATTTTAATTGGGAAGAAAAAAGCTGATATGTTAAAGGCGTTTCAACGAATGAAGGAGATTGGTGGAGGGATTGTTCTCGTTGAAGATGGTGAAGTAATCTGTGAGATTTCTTTAACATTAACAGGTATAATGTCTAATAAACCGATAGGAAAACTAATAGAAGAGGAGAAGGAGTTGTCCAAACTATTGCGTGAGCGTGGCTATCACTTTGTTGATCCTGTTTATACATTATTATTCTTATCTTCAACTCATTTGCCATATATTCGAATTACGCCACAGGGAATTTTCGATGTAATGAAGAAAAGTGTACTTTTCCCTTCGATTATGCGTTAAACTATTAATGTGTAGAAGGGTTTTGCTGTGCGTAAATTTATAAGTATATTTCCATTTCAAAATTAAATTAACCTGATGGATATGGATGAAATTTTGTTTCAGAAAGTATTTGAATGTTCAATTTAATCGTTAGAAGGAATACTAAAAAATGTTACTAATGGATGCTTTACTTTATTTTAGCATATTTATCATTAAGAATATGGTATGAAGGTTGTGACAAGATGTGGAAATATACGAAAAGGATTAGTATCACATTTGTACTTGTTGCAGGAGTGTTAGCTGGTTGTGGAGCAGATGAAACGATACAAGAAGAGGTAGTTAACACGATTCCAACAGAAGTCAAACTAGAGCAGTCTGAACAGGTAAACACTGTAAACGAGCAAAGTAAGTTTCTCTTTCCATTGACAGGTTTATCAGCCGATACAAATCCTACCAATCGAGTTGTTGGAGTGATGATTAACAACCATCCAAAAGCACGACCTCAATCAGGATTATATAAAGCAGATGTCGTATATGAAGTGCTTGCAGAGGGTTTTGTTACTCGTTTTCTAGCCCTCTATCATAGTGAGGCTCCAAAGGTTATTGGCCCTGTTCGAAGTGCTAGAGATTATTACATTGATTTAAATAATGGCTTTAATGCCATTTATGTCTGCCATGGATTTAGTCCTGAAGCGCAAGTAATGTTGAATAATCAAAATGTTGCAGATGATTTAAATGGTTTATATTATGATGGAACTCTATTTCAGAGAGCTGATTTTCGAAGTGCACCTCACAACTCTTATATAACATATGAGAATATTTTAAAAGGTGCTGAAGAAAATGATTATAAGTTGACACAACATGTAGAGTCTTTACCGTTTTTAACTAATAGTGAAATTAATAATATAAGCGGGCAAAATGTTCTAGACTTTATGATCACGTATTCAGATTATAATACAGTAAGTTATACATATAGCGAAGCTGATGAGAAGTATTACCGTTATAGTAATGGTGAAAAGACAGCTGACCGTGAAACAGATATTCCTGTGCAAGTTGATAATGTCTTTATTGTAGAAGCTCCACATACAATTATCGATAATGTAGGAAGAAGAGAAGTTGACTTGGAAGCTGGTGGTCAAGCCTATTTATTTCAAAAAGGGACCATCAATGAAGTAACATGGAAGAACGTAGACGGTCGAATTCTACCGTATAAAGATAATAAATTATTTGGATTTGTTCCAGGTAAGACGTGGATTAATGTTATTCCCCAATCACCTGGATTAAGTGCAGCGGTATCTATACAAAGTGAATGAATAAGGAGTGGCAATTATGCAAATTGATAAACTACGTGGAAAAGCATTAGATCAGTTATTTGAAGCGGTGCTTTCATTAGAAAATCTAGAGGAGTGTTATTCCTTTTTCGATGATTTATGTACAGTTAATGAAATTCAATCACTAGCACAGCGATTAGAAGTTGCAAGGATGTTACGCGATGGATACACATATCATAAGATTGAAACAGAAACAGGTGCAAGTACAGCAACGATCTCACGTGTGAAGCGATGCTTAAATTATGGAAATGACGCCTATACGATGGCACTTGATCGCGTTGCAAACAAAAGTTCTGAACAACAAGAAACAGAAGAGTAAGGAAATAGAGCATTTATCAAAAAGGCCGATTCACTATTGATTCGGCTTTTTATTTTGTTTTCAGAAGTATTAACGGGCACCATGACGAAGACGTGAAGTCTTTATGATTTGAATGTATTTTATAGAGAAAATTAAACATCAGTTATTACTTATTTTGTTTAACAAATTCTTAGTCTGGAAAGAAAAAGAATAATGCAGTTAATGTTAATTAATCGATTTACTTACCAAAAAATTGTTATCGCAATAAAGTGAAACTTCCATCAGTGGAGATATCCCTTTATCGTCCATTGATGGTTAGTTGAACTAATCAGGTAATTACTGACGCTTATACCTCAAGGCCCTCTCCCACTTAAACTTCATTGATTCTCCTAAGTTTTGAAGTGGGAATCTTAGCGTCAGTTGAAAAGTGATAAATAAGGAAAGACAGGACTATTGCTTGTCAAATCAATATTTTCGATATGGTATAATCGCTGGTAGATAGTTTGAGGAGGAAGAAAGAAATGTATGATTTTCGAGAATGGCGTCATGTATTTAAGTTAGATCCAAATAAAGATTTGGATGATGATGCACTAGAAGCTATTTGTGAGTCAGGAACAGATGCGGTGATTGTCGGAGGCAGTGACGGTGTTACACTAGATAATACGTTGAATCTGTTGGCTCGTATTCGAAGATTTTCTGTTCCATGTGTATTGGAAATCTCTAATGCTGAATCAATTACACCAGGTTTTGATTTTTATTTTATTCCAACCGTTTTGAATAGTAGAGATGCAAAGTGGGTAATTGGTGTGCATCATGAAACTTTGAAGGAGTATGGAGATTTCATTGACTGGGATGAAGTCGCTGTTGAAGGGTATTGTATTCTTAACGGAGATTCAAAAGCAGGAAAGCTTACGCAAGCTTCAGCAGATATTGAAGAAAATGATGTGATCGCATATGCGAGAATGGCACAACATTTCTTCTCATTACCGATCTTCTATGTCGAATACAGCGGTATGTATGGTGACCCAAAGCTTGTAGAACAAGTGAGTAAAGAATTAAGTTCAACGAGGCTATTTTATGGAGGCGGAATCGAAACAATTGATCAAGCTGAAGAAATGGGTACATATGCAGATACAATTGTTGTTGGTAACTCCATTTATACGAACTTATCTGAAGCACTAAAAACAGTTCATGCAGTAAAAAAATAAAGGATTTGAACAATTTTGATTGAATAAATTAGGAACAGATGTTCTTTTAGGTGGTGAAAGTATGCAATATTTAAGTGATAAGTTGCTAGAAGGTTTAAATAAGGAACAGAAAGAAGCGGTAAAGCATACGGAAGGTCCATTGCTCATTATGGCAGGTGCGGGTAGTGGTAAAACACGGGTTTTAACTCACCGTGTCGCTTATTTGATGACGGAGAAGCAGGTAGCGCCATGGAACATTCTCGCTATTACATTTACGAATAAAGCAGCAAGAGAAATGAAAGACCGAATTTCAGCGATAGTAGGTCCGCCTGGCGAGGACATTTGGGTCTCTACTTTTCATTCGATGTGTGTGCGCATATTAAGAAGAGATATTGATCGTATCGGAGTGAACAGAAACTTTTCAATATTAGATTCTTCTGATCAACTATCCGTTATCAAACAAATTTTGAAGGATGAAAATATTGATCCGAAGAAGTTTACACCGAGAAACTTACTCGGATCAATAAGCTCTGCAAAGAATGAGTTAATTACAGCCGAGCAGTTTGCGAAGTCTGCTGCAGGACCTTATGAAGATATTGTAAGTAGGGTATTTACAGCTTATGAGAAGCAATTGAAGAAGAATCATGCTCTTGATTTTGATGACTTAATAATGAGCACGATTCACCTATTTAAACGTGTACCAGAAGTATTAGAATTTTATCAACGTAAGTTTCAATATATACATGTTGATGAGTATCAAGATACGAATAAGGCGCAATATTTATTAGTTCAGATGCTTGCAGCTCGATTGAAGAACATATGTGTTGTTGGTGATTCTGATCAATCTATTTATCGTTGGCGTGGTGCAGATATTGCAAACATTCTGTCCTTTGAGAAGGATTATGAAAATGCAACTGTGATTTTATTAGAACAGAATTATCGTTCGACGAAATTAATTTTACAAGCTGCGAACGATGTCATTGCCAATAATTCAAATCGAAAAGACAAGAACTTATGGACTGAAAATACCGAAGGAAAAAAGATTGTCTACTATAATGGTGATGATGAACGCGATGAGGCTCACTTTACAGCAGGTAAGATTAAAGAAATGGTTGAGAGTGGTAAGCGTAAATATTCAGAAATCGCAATTTTGTATCGTACAAATGCACAGTCCCGTGTCATTGAGGAAGTTTTTCTAAAATCAAATATCAACTATAACATCGTTGGCGGTACGAAGTTCTATGATCGGAAGGAAATTAAGGATTTACTTGCGTACCTTCGATTAGTTGCCAATCCTGATGATGATATTAGTATGCGTCGTATTATTAACGTACCGAAGCGCGGTATTGGAGCATCAACTGTTGATAAGATAGCCAATTATGCAATAGAACAGGGTCTATCAATGTTTAATGCCCTCTATGAAATTGAACAGGTAGGTTTGAGCAAACGGTTTGTAAATACTTTGACTGAATTTAGAGAACAAATTTCTAACTGGACAAACATGCAAGAATATCTATCTGTAACTGAGCTTGTCGAAGAACTACTTGAGAAAAGTGGTTATCGTGATATGCTCAAAAATGAGAAGACGCTTGAGGCACAAAGTCGTCTAGAGAATATCGATGAGTTTCTATCTGTCACACAAAATTTTGAGAAGGTAAATGAAGACAAAAGCTTAGTCGCTTTCTTAACGGACTTGGCTCTAATTGCAGATATCGATTCATATGATGAGGATGAAGTAGAAGAGAATGAAAGTGTCGTCTTAATGACACTCCACTCAGCAAAAGGATTAGAGTTTCCTGTTGTTTTCTTAATGGGCATGGAGGAAGGTGTGTTTCCACATAGTCGATCCTTATTTGAGGAAGACGAGATGGAAGAGGAGAGACGCCTAGCGTATGTAGGGATTACGCGTGCGGAACAAGAGTTATATTTAACAAATGCAAAAGTTCGTACGTTATTTGGTAAGTCAAATGCAAATCCTGCATCACGATTCATACGTGAAATTCCAACAGACCTATTAGAAGATTTAAAACTTAATCAACAACCAGACTCACAGTCACAACCATTCTCATCACGACGTACTACGCCGAAGAGAGCAGCACGTCCTGTACAAACATCTTCTGGAGGGGATCAAATCCATTGGCAACCAGGTGATAAGGCACGTCATAAACTATGGGGTGTGGGGACAGTTGTTAGTGTGAAAGGTGAAGGTGAATCGAAAGAATTAGACATTGCTTTTCCACAGCCAATTGGGGTAAAACGACTGCTTGCGAAATTTGCTCCTGTTGAAAAAGAGTAAGTGAACGAGGAGGCGTGTATATGAAAAATGCGGAAGTACAAGAAGAAATTCAAAATCTACGTGATCAGTTAAACAAATATAATTATGAGTACTATGTGCTAGACAAGCCAACTGTCCCAGATGCTGAATATGACCAACTTATGAAACAGTTAATCAAACTAGAGTCTGAACATCCAGAGCTTCAAACAATTGACTCTCCTTCACAACGTGTTGGGGGAGAGATACTTGAAGCATTTGAAAAGGTTAATCATACTACTCCAATGCTTAGCCTTGGCAATGCGTTTGATGAAGAGGATTTGCGTGATTTTGATCGACGAATTCGTCAAGCAGTAGGGGATAATTTTTCTTATATATGTGAGCTGAAGATCGACGGTCTTGCTGTGTCACTACGTTATGAAGAGGGACGTTTCGTTCAAGGTGCAACACGTGGTGACGGTACAATTGGTGAGGATATAACGAGTAATCTTAGGACAATTAGAACGCTACCACTCAAAATCGAAGAACCTGTTACATTTGAAGTTCGTGGAGAGGCTTTTATGCCTAAGCGATCTTTTGAGCAATTGAATGAAGAGCGTGAGCAAAAGAATGAAGAACGATTTGCTAATCCGCGAAATGCTGCAGCGGGTTCTTTACGTCAGCTTGATCCGAAGATTGCTGCAAAACGTCAACTCGATATTTTTGTGTATGGAATCAGTGAAATAGAAAATATAGATATCGATTCACATAGCAATGGGTTAGACTATCTTGAACAATTAGGGTTTCGTACCAATTCAGAACGAAAACGTTGTGACAATATAGATGAGGTCATACAGTTTGTTGGAAATTGGACAGAACAACGACCAGAACTTGCTTATGAAATTGACGGTATCGTTATCAAGGTAGATTCTCTTCAGCAACAGGAAGAACTCGGGTCAACCGCTAAGAGTCCACGCTGGGCTATTGCATATAAGTTTCCAGCAGAAGAAGTTGTGACGAAGTTAATCGGAATTGAACTAAGCGTTGGTCGTACTGGTGCGGTGACACCAACAGCTATATTAGAACCGGTTCAAGTAGCTGGAACAATCGTTAAACGTGCATCTCTCCATAATGAAGACTTCATACGTGAGAAGGACATTAAACTCAATGATTATGTTGTCATTAAAAAAGCTGGTGACATCATCCCAGAAGTTGTTAATGTCATTGTGGAACGAAGATCTGGAAATGAACAAGAGTTTAAGATGCCTGAAGCTTGTCCTGAATGTGGGAGTGAGCTAGTTCGAATTGAAGAAGAAGTTGCTCTACGGTGTATTAATCCAAAATGCCCAGCACAAATACGAGAGGGTTTAATTCACTTCGTTTCTCGTAATGCAATGAATATTGACGGTCTTGGTGAGAAAGTTATTGCACAGCTTTTTAAAGAAAACCTTATTCAAAATGTTGCAGACCTGTATAAGCTAGATAAAGAAGAATTACTGAAACTAGAGAGAATGGGTGAGAAATCGGTTAGCAACTTGCTAAAAGCGATTGAAAAATCAAAGGAAAACTCTCTAGAGCGGTTACTGTTTGGTCTTGGAATTCGTTACGTTGGCGCAAAGGCAGCTAAGACATTAGCACAGCACTTTGAAACAATTGAAAACTTACAAAAGGCAAATAATGAAGAGCTAATAGCTGTTGAAGAAATTGGGGAAAAGATGGCTGAATCGATTGTTGCATACTTTGGACAAGAAGAAGTGAATGAGCTTATTAATCAACTAAAAGAAATTGGTGTGAACATTAAATTCAAAGGTCCGAAACGCATAAATACAGAGGATATTGATTCAATTTTTGCTGGCAAGACGGTAGTGCTTACAGGAAAGTTAGAAGTATTTTCACGCAACGATGCCAAAGCTTCAATTGAAGCTTTAGGGGGTAAAGTAACAGGTAGTGTTAGTAAGAAGACAGACATCTTAGTAGCTGGAAAAGAAGCTGGTTCTAAGCTAGAGAAGGCTGAAAAACTCGGTATTAACATAATGAGCGAAGTAGAATTCATTGAAGTGTTGAAAGATTAGGGGGAGAAGAGCTATGAGGAAAGCACATATATGGTTCCTCGTTAGTCTGCTGTTATTAACAGCATGTACACCGCGAATTGAGAAAGAAGAAGAAGTTGTTCGTGAAACGAAAGAATCTCGTGAACATGCGATTATTCCAAAATATAATCTTTCAGGAGAACATTATCGAACGATTTTACCATTTAAGCCAGGTGAAACACGTGGTTTGATTAAAAGTACAGTAGCGAACCGTTTAGATATTAATGAGTTAGAGACTGGTCTTATGAGGTTGTCACAGGAGTACTTTAACCCTGAAGATTATTATTTTCAAGAAGGTCAATACTTAGAAGAGGAAGAAGTTATTGCCTGGTTGGGCCGTAAGGAAAGTGGTGGGGAAAATGAAACTCCTGAAGGTCTAAACCCTCCACTGGCAAAAGGGTCTTCATTAAAAGAGGTAAATGAGAGTAGCCCACGTTATCTTTCTCATATTTTGGAGCACAATTTTTTGAAAAAAAACGAAGAAGACAAAGTTGAGCTTGCAGGTGTGTCAGTGGCCTTATCGTTGAACTCTGTTCATTATTACAAACAAGAAAATGGTTATGACCGTCAATTCGATATACCAATTGAACAAATCGAAGAGAATGGAAAGAGAATAGCAACAGAAATTGTTAAACGAATGAGAGGTATGGACGGACTAAAGGATGTACCTATAATGATTTCCTTATTCATAGAGAAACCGAAGGAATCAGTTGTACCTGGTAGCTATTTTGCTAAGACACTTGTGGGACAAGGAGATCGTTCTATCAGCAAATGGGAAACAGTAGGTGAGGAATACGTATTATTTCCATCAGACTATGCTACAAATGCCTATTATGATGATGCCACAAAAATGTTAAACTTCACAAATGACGTTGAACGTTATTTTCCAAATTATGTAGGGGTTATCGGGACAGGGTTTTACCAAGATCAACAGCTACAAGATTTAACGATTACGATCCCTATTCAGTTTTATAGTCAAGCTGAAGTAATTGGCTTTACTGAGTATTTAACCGGACTAATTATGGAACATTTCCCACCGTATATTTCGGTGAAGGTTTACGTAGAGTCTATTGGAGGACAAGAGAGCTTAATTGTGAAGGAAGCTGGAAAAGAAGAACCTTACGTTCATATCTATCAATAAAATGAAAATCATTATCAGAGAACTTAAGTTAAAGAACCGCAACAGTTAAAAAGGCGGTTCTTTTTATATTATTTTTAAATAATACTTTATACGAGTTTGATTTAAATTTGTAATTCTTGTATTTAGGGATAAATTTGTATGAAATGTGTAAAAAAACAAATAATAAAATTTAATTTTATAAATTTTGGTGAATAGATATTTGTCAAATGCTCATATATGCCTTTTATTATCTAGTCTGGTGAATTTTTATACATTAAAAGTAATTTTAAATAATTGTTTTAATGTTCAGATTTATTTGTTGTGTTATGATCAATTGCGATGGATATAATAAGTTTCAGGTGAGGTGAGGTGAGTAGGGAACAAAAATAAAAAGGAATATACATATTTGTGTATAAAGTACAATATATAAATACTTTTGGAGGTGTAAGTATGGGTTTAACAGGTGCAACAATATTTTGGTTATTCGTACCAATGCCATTAATAATTCTACTATCAATTATCACATATTTTACTGAAAGGAGTGGGCAATAGCATATGGAACCTGCTACGATAGTTACGTTTATAGTCTATTTAATAGGAATGCTCTTAATTGGTGTTATTTCATATCGTTTAACAAGTAACTTATCAGATTATGTATTAGGTGGAAGAAGCTTAGGGCCTGGTGTAGCAGCTTTAAGTGCTGGTGCGTCCGATATGTCTAGCTGGTTATTACTAGGTTTACCTGGTGCGATGTATGCTGCAGGTATGAATCAAATTTGGATCGGTGTTGGATTATCTATTGGTGCTTATTTAAATTGGCAATTTGTTGCGAAACGTCTTCGTTCATATACAGAGGTTGCGAACGATTCGATTACAGTTCCAGATTATTTCGAAAATCGTTTTCGTGACAAATCTAAATTACTACGTGTCATTTCTGCTCTTGTCATCCTTGTTTTCTTCACATTTTATACGTCCTCTGGTTTAGTAGGGGGAGCATTGCTTTTCCAAGAGTCATTTGGAATGACGTATAACCAAGCCCTCTTAATAGGTGCAGTAGTTATTATTTCTTATACATTCCTTGGTGGTTTCTTAGCGGTAAGTTGGACAGATTTTATTCAAGGTATTTTAATGTTTTTAGCATTAGTAATTGTCCCGATCGTTGCACTAAACAAAATTGGTGGGTGGAACGAGACAGTGAATAAGGTAGGAAGTGTTGATCCAGCATATTTAGATGTAATGAGTGGCATGACTGTTATCTCAATTATTTCTTTATTGGCATGGGGACTCGGCTATTTCGGACAACCACACATCATTACACGTTTTATGGCACTACGTTCAGTAAAAGACGTACCGAAAGCACGCCTAATTGGTATGACTTGGATGATTGTTGGATTATTTGGCGCAATTTTCACTGGTTTTATCGGTATCGCATATTTCATCAATGAGCCATTGATTGTTGGGAATATCAATGATAGTGAAAAAGTATTTCTTCTCTTTACAGATGTTTTGTTTAACCCATGGGTTTCAGGGATATTATTAGCTGCAATCCTTTCAGCGATTATGAGTACAATTGATTCTCAGCTTCTCGTATCATCAAGTGCGTTAGCAGAGGATTTCTATAAAGCCCTGTTACGTAAAGATGCTAGTCAACAAGAGCTTGTATGGGTTGGGCGTTTTGGTGTTATTGCGATTGCAATTGTTGCAATTATTCTTGCAATGCAGGCAAATCCAGCAAATGAGAATGCTAGCTCAATTCTAGATCTTGTAAGTTATGCATGGGGTGGTTTTGGTGGAGCATTCGGACCAATCATCCTACTATCACTATTCTGGAAACGAATGACACGTAACGGTGCATTACTGGGTATGATCGTTGGTGCTGTTACTGTTGTCGTATGGAAGCAGCTTGAAGGTGGACTTTTTGACGTTTATGAAATTGTTCCAGCCTTTATTTTGAACGTTATTGTGATAATTGTTGTAAGTTTAATTGATAAGGAACCGTCAGCTGAAATTCAAGAAGAATTTGATAAAGCACGTGCTATAAATTAAATTATGATAAGAAAGAAGAACAATAAGGGTGTAATTCAAGCTCTTTTGTTCTTCTTTTTTGTATATATCACTCTGATGTGTTTGTATTCTAATCTGGTCATAAGTCAATTATTGTAGTAACGAACCATTTAAAATAAGAGTTACACCAGACGAAGTAATGACATTTACATTTACCTTAGATGTGGGAGAGTTGTTAGAACTAAGCTTTGTAGATATTCAATTCAATTTACCTAGTGAGGTACAACAAGTTAGACCTAAACATTTAGTTACGTATGGAGACTTTAGTTATGTCATTCAAACTAAAATTTACTAAGTGATAAGATTGTCTATATTATATAGAAATGATCTAATTAACAATTTGTAACCTTTCTCAACTGAGGAAGGTACTTTTTCTTTTTAAAAGGAAAAATTTATTAATTCATAACTAAATTAGAAATGTGATGGACATGTAGAAATCTAATTGTAGAAATATTTCTGAAATGCTTTAAGGCTTTAGCATGTGAAATCTTGATTCATGTTATGTTTTTTTGGTATTATCATGTTATTGTATTAAGATCGAGAATACTTTGGAGGTGAAGGAAATGTCCCGCATTGATAAGGAACAAGTAAAGCATGTGGCACATTTGGCACGTTTGGCAATTTCAGAAGAAGAAGCTGAAATGTTTACAAAACAACTTGATGCAATCATCGGGTATGCTGAGCAGCTGACTGAATTAGATACAGATAATGTAGAACCAACAACACACGTATTAGATATTAAGAATGTTTTACGTGAAGATGAGCCGAGAAAGTGGTTATCACAAGAAGATGTGATGAAGAACGCACCTGATTCGGCAAATGGACAAATCCGTGTACCATCCATTTTAGAGTAAGGAGGGGAATGACTGATGTCACTATTTGATAAGAAAATGTCAGAACTGCACGAAATGCTTCAAGCAAAAGAAATTAAGGTGCAGGATTTAGTTGAAGAATCATATAAACGCATTGAAGAAGT
Organism: Bacillus solimangrovi; assembly: GCF_001742425.1. GTDB lineage: Bacteria > Bacillota > Bacilli > Bacillales > Bacillaceae_N > Bacillus_AV > Bacillus_AV solimangrovi. Next base: position 46,018 of record NZ_MJEH01000012.1, on the reverse strand, counting down.
CGATGATAAAGTACAAGCTTTTCTTACATTAGATAAAGAAAATGCAATTCTTCAAGCGAAGAAATTAGATGAACAAGTTGATAGCAGTGCAGGATTAGGCGCATTATTCGGAATGCCAATCGGTGTGAAAGATAACATCGTTACGAAAGGGTTACGTACGACGTGTGCGAGTAAAATTCTAGAAAACTTTGATCCTCTACATAATGCAACGGTAGTTGAAAAGTTAAATGATGCACAATCAATCACAATCGGAAAGCTGAATATGGATGAGTTTGCAATGGGTTCATCAACAGAGAACTCAGGTTATAAACGTACTCGTAATCCGTGGAATACTGATCATGTTCCTGGAGGTTCAAGCGGTGGTTCAGCTGCAGCTGTTGCAGCAGGTGAAGTACCATTCGCACTAGGTTCTGATACGGGTGGTTCGATTCGTCAGCCAGCATCATTCTGTGGTGTTGTTGGTCTAAAACCTACGTATGGTCGTGTTTCACGTTTTGGTCTTGTTGCTTTCGCATCATCTTTAGACCAAATCGGACCTATTACGCGTAATGTTGAAGATAACGCATTTATTTTAAATACAATCGCTGGTTATGACAAGATGGACTCTACATCAGCGAACGTAGAAGTGCCTGATTATACGGCAGCATTAACAGGTGATGTGAAAGGTCTAAAAATTGCTGTACCTAAGGAATACCTTGCTGAAGGTGTAGATGAAGAAGTTCGTAAATCTGTATTAGATGCTCTAAAAGTACTTGAAGGAATGGGAGCAACGTGGGAAGAGGTATCGTTACCACATTCTAAATATGCAGTAGCAACATACTATTTACTTGCATCATCTGAAGCATCAGCAAACCTTGCGCGCTTTGATGGTGTACGTTATGGTGTACGCTCTGATAAAGCAGAGAACCTAATTGACATGTTTAAGATTTCTCGTAGTGAGGGCTTCGGCGAAGAAGTGAAACGTCGTATTATGTTAGGTACATTTGCATTAAGTTCTGGTTATTATGATGCCTATTACAAAAAAGCACAAAAAGTTCGTACGTTAATTAAGAACGATTTTGAAAAAGTGTTTGAAGACTATGACGTTATTATTGGACCTACAGCTCCAACACCAGCATTTAAAATTGGTGAAAACATTGATGATCCATTAACGATGTATGCAAATGATATTTTAACAATTCCAGTGAACCTTGCAGGTGTTCCAGGAATTTCAGTTCCGTGTGGTTTCTCAGAGAACAAATTACCGATCGGTTTACAAATTATCGGTAAACATTTCGATGAGAGCACTGTATACCGTGTTGCACATGCATTTGAACAAGCAACAGACTATCATAAAGCAAAACCAGAACTGTAAGGGGTGAGAGAGAAGATGAACTTTGAAACGATTATCGGACTTGAAGTCCATGTTGAGTTAAAAACGAAGTCAAAGATTTTTTGCGGATGTTCAACAGAATTTGGTGCACCCCCTAACACAAACACTTGTCCAATCTGTCAGGGGCACCCAGGAGTACTTCCAGTTATGAACCGTCAGGCGGTTGACTTTGCAATGCGTGCATCAATGGCATTGAATTGTGAAGTAGCTACAGATACGAAGTTTGATCGTAAAAACTACTTCTATCCAGATAACCCGAAGGCATATCAAATTTCACAATTCGATAAGCCAATTGGTGAGAACGGTTGGATTGAAATTGAAGTGAACGGTGAGAAGAAGAGAATTGGTATCACACGTCTTCACCTTGAAGAAGATGCAGGGAAATTAACACATACGGGTGATGGTCATTCACTTGTTGATTTAAACCGTCAAGGTACACCACTTGTTGAAATTGTTTCTGAACCAGATATTCGTACACCAGAAGAAGCATATGCTTATCTTGAGAAGTTGAAATCAATCATCCAGTATACAGGCGTTTCAGACTGTAAGATGGAAGAAGGCTCACTTCGTTGTGATGCGAACATTTCACTTCGTCCAATGGGTCAAGAAAAGTTTGGTACAAAAGCAGAGCTTAAGAACTTAAACTCGTTCGCTTTCGTTCGCTCAGGCTTAGAGTATGAAGAGAAGCGTCAAGAACAAGTGCTTTTATCAGGTGGTATCATTGAACAAGAAACACGCCGTTATGATGAAGCGAAAAAGAAAACGATCTTAATGCGTGTGAAAGAAGGCTCTGATGATTATCGTTATTTCCCAGAACCGGATCTTGTAGATTTACACATTGATGATGAGTGGAAAGAACGTGTTCGAAGTGAGATTCCTGAGCTTCCTGATACTCGTCGTCAACGTTATATAAATGATCTTGAATTGCCAGCATATGATGCACATGTGTTAACGTTAACGAAGGAAATGTCTGATTTCTTCGAAGCAACAGTGGCGCAAGATGCAGGAGCAAAGCAAACGGCAAACTGGTTGATGGGTGAAGTTTCGGCGTACTTAAATGCAGAGCAAGTTGAATTGCATGAAACAAAACTAACACCAGAAGGCCTTGCGAAGATGATCTCTCTAATTGAAAAAGGCACAATTTCTTCGAAAATCGCGAAAAAAGTCTTCAAGGATTTAATCACTGAAGGCGGCGATCCTGAACAAATCGTAAAAGATAAAGGACTTGTACAAATTTCTGATGAGGGTGAACTGAAGAAGGTCGTTGTCGGAATTTTGGACAACAATCTTCAATCAATTGAAGATTATAAGAATGGTAAGGATAAAGCACTTGGCTTCTTAGTAGGACAAGTTATGAAAGAAACACGTGGAAAAGCGAATCCACCGATGGTTAATAAGATCATCTTAGAAGAAATGGAAAATCGTTAAATTAGTCTACCGGCTTCTCGCTATGAGAAGCTGGTTTTTTATCATGAGTAAACGGAAGCTGAGAGTTATATATAATAACTAAGACTGAGCATCTTTTAATGGTGTTATTAAAAAGTAAAAAGAATCTAGATACTATCTGTAAAAAATCGAACGTAAATTAATTATTTTTAATTAATATTCGTCTTTTATTGTTTTTTGTAGCTTCTTTTCATTAAATATACATAGAAAATTCATTTTATTTATGATATATTTTAAACGTTGAGAAAATCTATATAATGATAGTTGAAAAACTAGGGGAAAAATAAGACGTAGTAACTGACGACATAAGTGGAACAAACCACGAGGGAGCTGCGCTGAATAAAAATAGCCGGTCGTCTGGGCAGAGACAGTTTCATGTCTTTTTGATTTTTACTGGAGGGAACAAAGTGGAAAATCAAATTATTCTAGACGGTAATTTAGTATCAAAAAATGTAAAAGACTCTTTAATTCCAAGAGTCGAGAAGTTGAAAGAACAAGGCGTTACACCTTGCTTAGCGACAATTCTGGTAGGAGATGACCCATCTTCTGAAACTTACGTACGTATGAAGGGGAATGCGTGTGCACGACTAGGTATTGATTCTCGTCGCATTCATTTATCAGAAGAGACGACAACGGAAGAACTGTTGAAAACAATTCATGATTTAAATGAAGACACTGCAGTTCATGGTATATTGCTACAACACCCAGTTCCTAGTCAAATTGATGAACGTGCTGCGTTTGAAGCAATACATATTGATAAAGATGTAGATGGAGTTACGAGTCTAGGTTTTGGACAAACAACATTTGGATTTGGTCGCTATCCATCTTGTACACCTGCAGCAATTTTAGAAATTATTGATGCGTACGATTTGGAGGTTGAGGGAAAACATGCTGTTGTTATTGGAAGAAGTCCAATTCTTGGAAAACCAGTATCAATGATGCTTCTAAATCGTAATGCAACTGTAACAACTTGCCATTCGAAGACGCAAAACCTTCCTGAAATTGTTCGTCAAGCAGATATTATTGTTGCAGCAGTCGGAAAGCCTAATTTTATTCAAGGGGATTGGCTGAAGGAAGGTGCTGTTGTGCTTGATGCAGGATATAATAAAGGAAATATCGGTGATGTTGATTATGAATCATGTCTTCCAAAATCAAGTGCAATTACACCAGTGCCAGGTGGCGTAGGTCCAGTTACGATTTCAATGTTATTGAAACACACAGTTGACTCAGCAGAAGAAACTGTTAAGAAATAGAATGTAGAAAGATCTCTGTTGGTATATGCAGAGATCTTTTTATTTGTTTTCAAATTAATGAATATTTCTGCTCATATAAGTTTCACTTTTCACGAATATGTATTTATGTGATAATGATTGAATAATTGCTATGATAAGGCATATGATATATGATGGTAGTTAAAGAAATAGTGGAAGTATATGGATTGGCAAGGTGATACATATGAAACGAGCACGTTTAATATATAACCCAACATCAGGTAGGGAGTTGTTGAAGAAGCAATTACCGTCTGTTCTTCAAATATTAGAAGAGGCAGGTTTTGAAACTTCTTGTCATGCTACGACAGGTGCTGGATCAGCGACTAGAGAGGCTAAACTTGCGGTTGAGCGAGAGTTTGATGTAGTCATTGCTGCTGGTGGGGATGGTACAATAAACGAAGTTGTGAATGGTTTAGCAGAATTGCCAAAACGTCCGAAGTTAGGAATTATTCCTGCTGGAACGACGAATGATTTTGCTCGTGCGGTTGGTATCCCACGTGCAATTGACAAGGCATGTGAAATAATAGCACAAGGGCATACAGAGCCAATCGATATTGGACGAGTTAACGGTCATTATTTTATTAACATTGCTGGTGGAGGTCGCTTGACTGAACTAACGTATGAAGTGCCAAGTAAGTTAAAAACCGTACTTGGTCAGCTTGCATATTATTTAAAAGGTGTTGAGATGTTACCTTCATTAAAGCCTGTACCTGCTCGTATCGAATACGATGGTAAACTATTCGAAGGTGAAGTTATGCTATTTCTTGTCGCAAATACGAATTCTGTTGGTGGTTTTGAAAAGCTTGCACCAGATGCATCGATGAACGATGGGATGTTTGATTTGCTTATTCTTGAAAAAACGAATATTGCTGATTTCGTTCGAATTGCATCTCAAGCATTAAGAGGTGAGCATCTCAATGACAAACGGATTATTTATTCGAAAGCAAATCGAATTAAAGTTTATACTGAGGAAAAGATGCAATTAAACCTTGATGGTGAGTACGGAGGCGTTTTACCGGGCGAATTTGTTAACCTTTATCATCATTTAGAAATGTTTGTTCCTAAGAAATCTGTTTAGAAAAATATATATGCTAAAAAGCCGTCTCCTAAGACGGTCTTTTTTTGTGAGCACAATAATGTGAGGCATTGGAGTTTACAGGTTATAAGTGGTTTATGATTTTAGATACTTCCATGATACAATGTGGATAGAATGTTAATGTAAAGGAAGAGAACGATGACAAGAACAGCAACACCTGTACAAAAAAATGACAAAGTATTTGTCACGTTTGAGGATTTAACACATGATGGCGCTGGAGTAGCGAAAGTGGATGGTTATCCATTGTTCGTGCCATACGGTTTACCCGGAGAACGAGCAGAGGTATTAGTGACAAAAACGAAAAAGAATTATGGTTTTGGAAAGATAGAGACGTTAATTCAGGAAAGTCCAGATCGAGTTGAACCACCTTGTCCGATATACCGTCAATGTGGAGGTTGTCAGCTGCAACATATGACCTATGAAGCACAGCTCGATTATAAACAAAAGCATGTTGAGGACGTAATGAAGAGGATTGGTCATCTTTCGGACGTGCCTGTGCATCCAGTCATTGGAATGGATGAACCGTGGAATTATCGAAATAAAGCACAAGTTCCTGTTGGTGAGCGAAATAGGAAATTAATTGCAGGTTTCTATCAGAAGCGATCACATTATATTATTGATATGGAATCATGCATGATTCAACAGGAAGCGAACGATATTATTATTCAAAGTGTTAAGCGTATAGCTGAAAGACTTGGCATCCGTGCTTACGATGAGAAGTCGCATCGAGGAACGTTACGCCATATTATGACGCGAACAAGTCACAGTAAAAATGAGGTTATGCTCGTCTTAATTACGAAAAATGAGCAAATTCCTCATAAAAATAAGTTAATTGATATGATTAAGAGTACTTTTCCACAGGTTGTCTCTATTGTGCAAAATGTTAATCCGAAGCAGACGAATGTTATATTTGGAAATGAAACGAAATTGCTGTGGGGAGAAGAATATCTCTTTGATACGATTGGCGACGTGAAATTTGCAATTTCTGCTCGTTCTTTCTATCAAGTTAACCCGATACAAACAAAAGTTTTATATAATAAAGCACTTGAATATGCACAACTAACTGGAGAGGAAACGGTTATTGATGCTTATTGTGGCATCGGAACAATCTCACTGTTCCTTGCACAAAAGGCGAAAAAAGTGTACGGTGTAGAAATTATACCAGAAGCAATTGAAGATGCAGAACGTAATGCAAAGCTAAACAACATCGAAAATGTACAATTCGCAACAGGTGAAGCAGAAACCGTTATTCCGAAATGGTTTGAAGAAGGCGTTCGTCCAGATGTGATTGTTGTCGATCCACCTCGCAAAGGCTGTGAAGAATCATTGCTTCAAACGATACTTGAAATGAAACCGAAACGGATTGTCTATGTATCCTGTAGCCCAGCCACATTAGCACGGGACTTAAAGATACTAGAAGAAGGCGATTATCAAACAAAAGAGATTCAGCCTGTTGATATGTTCCCTCAGACGATGCATTGTGAAGCTGTGGCGATGATAGATTTAATATAGTTGAAAATGGGTACTGTTGCTATAAAGAGCAGTGCCCTTTTTTATAATTAGGAGGAAGTAAGATGATGGATAATAATGATATATTAATTCGATTGAGATATGCGTTAGAAATCAAAAATAGTGAAATGGCAGAGATTTTTAAACTTGGAGGACTAGAGGTATCTGTACCAGAAGTGGTAAAGATCTTAATAAAATCAAGTGATGAAGAAGAGAATCCCGACCAATTAAAATTGACAAATAGTATGTTAAATTCATTTTTGAATGGATTCATTATCTATAAAAGAGGAAGACAAGAGCCAAAACCAGGTCAACCTGATGTGCCAGAACCGCCTGTGAAAAATAATGCAAATATAAACAACATCCTTTTAAAGAAAATCAAAATCGCTTTGTCATTAACAACAGAGGACATGATAGATATATTTAGAAAAGCTGGATTATATGTTTCAAAAGGAGAACTCGGAGCTTTTTTAAGAAAAGAAGGACATAGAAATTATAAAGTATGCTTAGATAATTTTGCTAGAAACTTTCTAAAAGGACTAACGATTAAGTATAGAGGGTAAGAGAACGATTTTAATGTTCATAAATACATAACCTAATGTTGATGAATAAACATTTTAAGTTGTAATGAAAGGCAGGGTTTAATTATACGAATTAAGTCCTGTTTTTTAATATATGTCAAGAGATAGTGAAGCAACTGTAGTGAAAGAAGTGGAATTATTTATTAAAAATCGCTCTCTAATGTGATACGATAAATCGTAAGTGATAAACAATTGGAGGTTATATAGTACATGTCATACAAATCTTTGATTGATGAAATAAAGAGAAAAGACTTAGATATAGAAAAAATTGCAGAATGGCTCATTCAGGATAGCGATCGTAGAAATGAAGTAGTGAAACAATTAATGACGAATAAAGACATTATGGTCTATTATCACAGTTATTATGTTTTGTCTCGTGCAAGTGAGATCAATCCGCAATTATTCTATGTATATTGGGATGATTTTGTCGCCTTACTTAGCGATAATAATTCATATAAGAGAGATATAGGAATGACTTTAATAGCAAATCTTATAGTAGTAGATACAGATAGGAAGTTTGACAATATCTTTGAGAAGTATATTAGTTTAATTAATGATGTGAAATTTATGACAGCACAATGCTGTGTTAAGAACTTAAAAAAGATAGTTAATCAAAGAGAAGATATGATTACAGGTGTAGTGGAAATATTATTACAAATAGATGATGTTGTATCTTATCCCGAAAAACAAAAGGAGTTACTAAAATATGATGTGTTAGATGTTCTTCAATCAGTTTATAACAAAGTTGATTCTAAGAGCGAGATCACATTATTTATTAAGAATTGTCTAGGAAGTATAAGTCCAAAAACTAAAAAAATGGCAAAAAAGATGGAAAGAAAATATTCGTAACCTATTCATAGATAACTGTGACTACTGATTTACTTATTTACTTATTAGTTGTCATTATGGATCTGTAACACCATCTACACCTCCTTTCACATTGAGTGATTAGAGTAAATTTACTTGTTTTAAATGAATATTGATAAGTACTTTATATAGCCTCGGACTAACGGTCTGGAGGATTTTTTTGTTTTAAAAGGTATTGAGGTCTTAAAAATGTCAATACCATTCTTTATAAACATGGTAAAATAACGAAAGATTAAATAATAAGAGGGGATGTACTATATGGGAATATTTGCAAAAATAATATTTTTAATATTCACTATATTAGTGTTGTTAATACCGATAGAATCAAAAGCTTCTTCACATGAAATTACTGTCATTATTAATGGGGAGAAACAACAGTACAAACAAGTACCTGTTATACGTGAAGGTAGAACGTTAGTGCCGTTAAGAGAAATCTTTGAAGCATTAGATGCAACGGTAAAGTGGGACGGATCGAAACAAAAAGTAACAGCAAATAAAGGTAAACAAACGATAGAACTTGTAGTTGGTTCTAAACAAGCAGTGATAAATGGTAATAAGTATGTATTAGATGTCCCAGCTAACACTATAAATAGCTATACAATGGTACCGTTACGGGTAATTGGCGATTCTTTAGGAGAAAAAGTACGATGGGATAATGCCTCCAAAACAATATACATTGGCGATGAACCTAATAACCGTAGTAAATCTGTAGAAAAGCTTGAAAGTGTGGCTGTAGCAACTAGTACAGATGATGAAACATGGGTTACTTGGGAGCCAAAGTATGATGTCCCCTTAGATAAAGAATGGACGATTAATTTTGATAGCTCAATAGACTTTAAGAGCGCATTCAATAATGTATATATTAAAAGAAACATGACTGATAAATCTCAAAGCCTCGGTATGTCTTCATATGGTAGTCAAAAATTAATCGTTAGGGTACCTAATCAAGGTTATATAGCTGGGGCTACATACACACTCTTTATTGATCATGTTAAGGCGAAGTCAGGGGCTACATTTAAGCCTATAAAGATGGAATTTACAATGAAAGAAGAAAAGAAGGAAACGTTCGATACATATACATTTTCAGATGTTAGTCTTGGAGAAAGCAAAAACAGTTTAGTAGAAAAAAGAGGTAAACCAGAACGCATAGATGAGAGTAGAAATGGATTTTATTGGTATGTATATAATGAAGATTACAAGACATATGCTCAATATGGAATTAAAGATAATAAAGTAGTTACGATTTATTCGAATGCATCAAATTGGAGTTCTGAACTAGGTATACGGATTGGCGTTTCTCAACAAAAAGTAGAGAATCTTTACAAGGGTTTTGATAATGATGATATAGATTGGTACCAAAATATTGATACCTATCATTTAAATAATTCAGTGGTTAAACTCTTTTATGATTCATTGGATTCTCAAGCAATCCAGGCTGTCTTTGTTACTTCTGATCGTGGTTTTCTTACTAATTATATTGAATGGAATCAAGAGATTATTGATTCATATGAGAAACAAGTCTTTGATATAACAAATGCTGAAAGAGTTAAACGAGACTTAAAGCCATTACAGTGGAATAACAAACTATCTTCTGTAGCAAGAAATCATAGTGTAGATATGGCTAAACGAGATTTTTTTGATCATGTTACACCAGATGGTACAGGTATTGAGGATCGCGTGAAAGCAGGAGGACTTTCTATCTGCTATTTGGGGGAGAATATTCACCTAAATTCTAGAGGAAATGCTATGAATGCACACCAGGGTTGGATGAACTCAGAGGGACATCGTAAGGGCATACTAAATAGGAAATATGTATCACTCGGTGTAGGTTTAGAAGTCAATGACGACGGAATCGCTTATTTTACAGAAAATTTTTCAGGGTCTTGCAATTAAATCATTATTTTTAATTAAACGTTTAAATATAAATAATCAGATAGGCTAATCACTAAGGGTATAAATTGTACCTAAGTGATTAGCCTTTTAAATTGAATATAGAAATACCCGTATAAACATTAGCATTTATTATCAAGTTTTTATTTCTCTTTCTTTGTATTGTAATTGTAAAAGGAGAGATGAACATGAAACGAGATGATTTTGTGTTTTATTCTGCTACAAAGCTCGCAATGCTAATTCGAAATGGAAAGCTAACTTCAGAGCAAGTAACGAGAGCATTAATTCAGAGAATCCAATTACATGATGTAGAAATAAATGCAGTTGTGAATAAAAATGTTGAGCAACTATTAAATGAGGCACAGAGAGCAGATAAAGAAAAGAAGAGAGGAATTGAGCTAGGGCTATTACATGGTGTTCCGATCACATTGAAAGAATCGTATGCAGTCAAAGGAATGAGAACTACAAGTGGGTATAAGCCATGGAAAGAATATACGACTAATTTTGATGCGACTATTGTGAGCCGGTTAAAGGATGCAGGAGCAATCATTGTTGGTAAAACGAATGTACCTCCTTTATTAATGGATTTACAAACCGATAATGAGATTTATGGAAGAACAAATAACCCATGGGATGTAAGTCGAACGCCTGGTGGAAGTAGTGGTGGTGGAGCAGCGGCTGTTGCTTCTGGATTCAGCTATTTAGATATTGGAAGTGATATCGGAGGATCATTGAGAGTTCCCGCTCATTATTGTGGTGTATATAGTTTAAAACCAACAGAACACTCTGTACCTGCATTTGGGCACTTACCAATGGATGATCAGACGAAGCAACCAGAGTACACAACTTCAAGACATTTAGCGAGTTATGGACCAATAGCAAGGTCTATCGATGATTTAATTATATCTTTTTCTATAATAGCTGGTTGTGATAATCGTGATGTGAAAGTACCACCTCTTCTTGAACAAAATGAGATTACTATGAACTTTAAAAAAATTAAAATCGCATGGATGGATCAATTCCCTGATATCCCTGTAGCTAAAGAAATACGAGAACATATTCATCGATTTGTGGAAAAGTTAGAATCATTAGGTATACAGACAGTCAAAATAGACGAGTTTCCTGTGGATAAAAGTAAAGTTTGGGAAACATGGGGCAAGATAATTGATGCAGAATTGAATTCGGGCAAACCTTCGATTATAAGAGGACTAGAACATGTGATGACTAAAGGTGTACAAAGGGATTATCCTAGTACGAGTAAGTTAGTACCGTTAACGTTCAAAAATTATATGAAAGTATTAACACAACGGGAGAAGCTTATAACATCGTTCGATACATTTATGGATGAGTATGAGATGTTTATTCTCCCTGTAAGTGCGACGACAGCATTTCCACACAATCAGAAAGATAAACTGATAGGATATCAACCAATCTATAAAAATCCTATATATGTAGATGATACACCTATGAATTATTGGCAAGCAACAACAGCTTACACAAATCTATTTAATGTATTAACTAATCCCGTTGTCACGATACCAATTGGGTTAAGCGATGAGAATATGCCAATCGGTGTACAGTGTGTTGGTTGTAGGTGGGCTGATTATACATTGTTGCACACGTTGAAACATATTGTGAGTGAGTTGAACACTGAGTTTTCTCATGTTTCTTTTTAGAGCAAATGATAATAGGTGAGGTACCTCAAGATTTATTAGAGGTAACTCACCTATTATGTTTAATTATATAGTTACTAAGATGAACCCAATCCCAATGATTACCCCAGTAATGACTAGGTTAACTAAGCAAAAGCCCATAATATCTTTGGCCTTTAAACCAGCAATAGCAAGAGCGGGAAGTGCCCAAAAAGGTTGAATCAAGTTTGTCCATGCATCTCCCCATGCAACAGACATTGCAGTGATTGCAGGTTGAATACCTAACTCAGCTCCTGCTTGTAGCATAACGGGTGCTTGTACCGCCCATTGTCCTCCACCTGAAGGTACAAAGAAGTTAACGATCCCTGCACTTATGAATGTGAAGAGAGGAAATGTTGTTTCATTTGAAATGGCTACAAACCATGAAGACATTTGCTCAGCTAACCCTGAAGCGACCATTAATCCCATAATGCCTGCATAAAAAGGAAACTGAATAATAATGCCACTTGCTCCTTTTACTGCATCATTTACAGCCATTAAGAAATTTTTTGGACGAAAATGAAATATTATGCCTAAAAATAAAAATGTAAAATTGACGATGTTTAAGTTCAATTTAAATCCGTTCATTACGAAATATGAAATGACGAAGAATAGACCTAATATGCCAATGAGCATGGATAAGAGCCAGCTATTCTCTATTTTGTCTGCTGGTGTTCCTATTTGTGTACTTGATACTGGTGTAGAATTAGTGTTATTAAGTAAAGAAGTGTCAATCGTATAGGCTTCATCTTTGTTATACATAAACCCATTTACGATAGGTATAATAATTACGATTGCAAGAATGAGAAGGAGGTTGAACGTAGCAAAGATCGTATCACTTGTAGGGATAATGCCAATTAAGTCTACAGTAAAGTGCCCTTCAGTTGCAATGGTGAGTGGAATCGAGCCAGATAGCCCACTATGCCAAATAATTAGTCCAGAATAAGAACTTGCGATTAATAATCGGTAATCGATGTTTTTAACTTGCCGAGCTAATTCTTTTGCAAACAACGCTCCTATAACAAGACCGAATCCCCAATTTATCCAACTAGCAATCATCGAAACAAGTGTTACCATAATAATAGCTGAGCCTGGAGATTTAGATAAGCTCGCTAATTTACTTAAGACGCTTTTAAATATTGGGCTACTCGCAAGTACATAACCTGTTAATAAAATTAAAACCATTTGCATGGAAAATGTAAGTAAGTTCCAAAAGTTATCTCCCCAGATTGTAATAAGCTCTTTAGGTGATGTTGGTGTTAGTAGTAGAGCAAGTATAAACACAACGAATGTTAAGATGATGACAAATAGGAACGGGTCAGGTAAATATCTTTGCATCAAGCGGTTAGAAAATGATGTAATCCCTTTGAACAAAACGTTTCCTCCTTTTTAAATTAATATAAGATAAAAAATAAAGCGGATATTATACTATCCATATATGTTGGCATAGTAGATATATGATTAAAAAATATACATGCTGTTGTTAACAATTTGGAGAAAATCAATCTCTACTGAAGTATATCTAGATAGAAAGTAAATGATATGTTTATGAGAGAGAATTTTTGTGTGAATATTGGAAAGGGTATATTGGAGAACATCAAAATTATAAATTGAATTAGCTATGAAAAGGTGGATTACATGTATTTAACGATAAAAGAAACGGCAGAATACTTATCATTTCCAGAAAGCTATGTTGAAAGCTTAATTAATCAACATAAAATCCGAGCAGTTTATGATGGGCAACAATACTTAATTAACAGAGAACAATTTAAGACACATTTAGAGCAAATGGAAAATTATAAGAAGCTAGTAGAAGAAATTCTGAGCGAACCTATTCCTGAAGATATTGATGTGAAAGATGAGGATTAGAAAAATAAAATCTCTATAGTGTTGTTAAGGGATTTATTTAGTACCAAGTAATTTAGATAAAAAACTACACCCCGATTATTAGGTAATGTCTAATAATCGGGGTGTAGTTTGAAAAATTCAAAGTGCGTTAGCGTTGATTTATAGTTTTTTCTAATTTAAATCAAGTGACTAGGCTAATTCCTTTAATCGTTTCATCACAAAATGTACCGTTAGTCTATGAAAGGAAATTAATTTATTCTTGTAAACGACTGCATACACACCATAAGGAGTAGGAGAAAGATTCAACAATTGCTCTCTCGTTTTTATATCTACAATTTCTACATTTATATCTAATTTGGTTGCACCTTTAATAACATTGTCTGTAGATATATCTACAAACGGACATTGTTGTGTTCGGAGGATTGTTAAGTTTTTAAATGGTGTAAGTCGTTTTTTCCAATCGTTCGGAAAATATGGATCAGGTGAATTAGCAAATTTATAAACAAGTAATTCAAAGCCATAAGGTGCATGATCGATTTCAACGAAATGGTTTTTTATAAAAATATCCTTACTTGGTGTCCAAGAGGTGTCTGGGTTTGTAATTACAATAACACCATCTTTATTTTGCTCCTTAGCGTCTTCAATACATGAATTAATCAATTTTGAAGCATATCCTTTTCCCGTTTTATTTACCCATAAGCAATGAATCACTAAATAATTATCACCATAGACAACTCTAGAAGAAGTTTCAATAGGAGTATATTCAATAAACCCTGCTGGTTTGTTATTCTCTATTAGTTTTACGTATTTTAAACCTTCATTAAATCTTTCTTTAAGCCATTTGTTTTTATTCTTGTAACCTGTTGAATTTGGCTTACTACGAAGACAATAACATCCTTTGTCACAAAGACTCTCTTCGTTTAACTCTATCATTTTAATTGTGTTCAATTTTAATGTTCCCCTCCTACATTTAGAATTAGTCCGTTTTTTATCATATTAACATATAATTACATTTTATCTATTCTGTATTGAATGCGTAAGTAGCATGAGCATGTTTAGTAGAGTCATATGTATTCTTTACGAAAGAGTTATCAAAAGAAACGAAAAAACAATATAAAATAATATGTTTTTAGAATATTCGTATTAAATTGAGTATTAACTATAGGTGGGTGTTAAAATATAGAAAATGTGGTACTGAAAATAAGGGGGTTAACCATGAGCTATACGGGGAGAGTTACGCTTACTGGTTTAATAGGGATAATAATTTCTAGTTATGCCATGTATAATTTTATGATTTACGGAAGATTAGATTGGTATAAGTTGATCGGAAGTGGCATCCTTGTACTTATCGCTTGGTTTTTTGGTAAGCAATATGATCGTGCTCAATACTATGCAAGTAGATACAGAAGTAATCAAGATCAATTAAAGGCTGTACTTAATCATAATGCAGATGGGATTATTATTTGGGATTTGGAGCATACCGTTCTTGAAGTGAATCAATCATTTGAAAGAATGTATGGCTGGTCTAGAGATGAATTAATAGGAACAAAGCTTGAAAGTATGAAAAGAGAAATTGTAATTGATGTAGAAGCTAAAATTAAAGAAGTGTTAGAGAAAGGTTCCATTCATTATGAAACGAAGCGTATTCAAAAAGATGGTACTGAAATTTATATAAATGCAACTCTTTCTCTCATTAGGAATAGAGAGGAAGAACCAATTTGGATCGTCGGAATTGTTAGAGATATAACCGAGAGAAAGAAAGTATCTCAAAGATTATCTGAAAACGAAGAAAGGTTTCGAACACTTGTAGAAAACTCACCTGATGCAATATTTATTCACACTGGAGGAAGGTTCGTCTTTGCAAATGCTACGGCTGCAAACATGTTTGAGGTTGAATCCGAGCAAGATTTTATTGGTCAAGATGTTTTGGAATTGGTGCATCCTGATGAATGGGAAAAAGTAAAAACAAGAATCGCAGAAACACAAGAAACACATAAAGCTGCTTTACCATTGCAAGAAAAGCTAGTTAAGTCTAGCGGAGAAACATTCTTCGCTGATGTAACGACTATTCCGATCACATATCAAGGAAAACAAGCAAATCAAGTAATCTGTAGAGATGTAACTTTTCGTAAGATGATGGAAGATAAGCTTCGTAATAGTGAAAGGCAACTTCGAGGCATTACAGATAATATGATGGACATGCTAGCAAAGGTTAATAACATGTTAGTTTTTGAATATGTGACACCCTCATATGAAAGAATACTTGGTTACAAAACGTCAGAATTAATCGGGAGAAAAGTATTAGATCTCATACACCCAGATGACGTCGATATTGTAAACTATCACATTTCCAAAGGGTTACATGGGAATCAGTCGATGAAAATGGAATATCGTTGTAAGACAGCCCATGGTAATTACGTCTGGATGGAGTCAGTTAGAAGTTTGTTTTATGATGAAGAAGGAGAGTTTCAGGGCAGTATTATTGTCAGCCGCAACATTGCCGATCGAAAAGAAGCTGAAGAACTCGTTCTAAAGCAAGAACGTATTTTACAAGGTGTATCTGAAGCAACAAGACAATTACTTACGACACTGGATCATGAAAAGTCTATAAATAGAGCGCTTTCCATGTTAGGTCAAACGATGAATGTCGACCGCGTTTATATTTTTGAAAAACATCAATTTGACCAACAAAAAAATGTCATCAGTCTTCGTTTTGACTGGTCACGTGATACTATTGAGCCAATCAGTGCATCTAATATGTTTGAAAACTATGGCTATGAAGGGACAAGTTTTGAACATTGGATAATAAGACTGGAAAAAGGGGATGTCATTAGTCCAGTTTTAACAGAGTTGCCCGAATCATGGCTAAATCAAATACAGTTACAAGAAGTACGTTCATTATTGCTCGTACCGATATTTGTGAACCGAGCATTTTGGGGATTCATAGGCTTTGATGATTATTATGGTGAGCGGAGATGGACGAAAAATGAAAAAGCAACATTATCAGCGACAGCAGTTAGCATTGCAGGCTCAATTGAACGACACTTACAAGAGAAGCAATTAAGGCAGATGTTGCATGAGAATAAACAGTTAGCTGCAAGAATGTCAGCGTTGTTAACTAATTTAAAGGCTGGAGTTTTAGTTGTTGATCAAGCAAAAGCAGTTACGCTTGTAAACGAAGAATTTTGTAACATGTTTCATATTGATAAGCTGATAGATAGCTTAATAGGGACTATGAGTACTAAATTATTCGAAAATCTTCAACACATATTTTTAGAGAAGGAAGAGTTTCTTAGTAAAGTAAGACAATTTTATCAAGAAAAAAAAGTCATTATAAATGAAGAAATTAAGTTGAACGATGGACGAACATTCGAATTAGATTATATTCCGATTTACATAGAAGATAATTATGATGGGCATCTGTGGTATTACCGAGATATTTCAGAGCGGAAGATGAATGAGCAACAATTGAAGGAAACGAATGAGATACTAAGGCAACTTTCATCATTAGATGGGTTAACCAATATTGCTAATAGACGATATTTTGATGAGTTTTTACTTTCGGTATGGGAACAAGCTATTAACAGGCATACCCCACTGTCTTTAATCATGTTCGATATTGACCAGTTCAAAAAATATAATGATACGTATGGTCATCAACAAGGTGATTGTTGTTTAAAAGAAATAGCAAAAGCACTAAGGTGTACAGTTGAAGAAGTCGATAAGCTCGTTGCAAGATATGGTGGGGAAGAGTTTGTAGCAGTACTTCCAAACACAACTTCTCAGCAAGCATTACAAGTTGCAGAGTTAATTCGCTCAGCTATTGAAGGATTACAAATTGCTCATGAAGCCTCAACCGTAACGAATGTCGTAACTGTTAGTCTTGGTGTAGCAGATGTTATTCCAACTGAGAATTTATCACCAAATGATTTAATTATTCGTGCAGATAAAGCACTATACCATTCAAAGAATACAGGAAGGAATAGGGTAACAGCTTATACGGAGGACTTAGAATTGTCATTGGGATAAATTGTGGATAATTCTTTTCAATTTGGCTTGCTGATCTTGGATCAGCAAGCTTTTTTAAGTATATGTGGATAAATAAATGTCATCTTCAAAGAGACTGAGCTCATCCGTTATTTAGTCTCTTGCAATTGAATGTCCAGTTTCAGGTTGTATGTTTATTTTTAAAGTTTCATATTATTGATTATTAATATAAGTTAATAACTACAATCATTCCGATTCATCAATTTCTACGTTCACTTTTATTGATAGATTTAAATTAATGAGTGTTAGGATTGATAGTCCAAGTAGAAGTAAACAAGGTAATGCTTTTTTCTTATTCATAATTTCTCCCTCCTTAATGTAATATTTTAGTATATTATCCTGTTATTTTCTATATTATTTGTTATTTATTGTATTTTTCAATAAATTATCAAAGATTTACAACTAATTTTATAGATATTGGAATATCAATTATAAAGTAATGAAACTTTCTTTCTCTTGATCCGTTATACATAGTAAGAATACTTTTGGAAAGGACGGGGTAGTGGTGAGTAAATATTCGATTGAACAATTTATTAAACAGACAAGGCAAGAAGACAAAGGTGAAGGTTTTTTTGAATTAGAAACACCACGGATGTTAGAGGTTAATCTAACTGGTCAAGTATGGGCGAAAATGGGGTCAATGATTTCTTATAATGGCAGAATTAAGTTTGAACGCGAAGGTATTTTAGAACATGGTTTAGGGAAAATGTTCAAAAAGGCGTTAACTGGTGAAGGCGCACAGTTAATGAAAGCGAATGGAAATGGTAAGTTGTACTTAGCGGACCAAGGTAAAAAAATTAGCATTCTTGACCTTAATGATGAAGCCATCTTTGTAAATGGTAATGACCTGCTAGCGTTTGAAGATGGAATTGAGTGGGATATTAAACTTATGAAACGTATTGCGGGTATGATGTCAGGAGGACTATTTAATGTTCGCCTTGAGGGAAGAGGGATGATCGCGATTACGTCTCATTATGAACCACTAACATTACTCGTCACCCCAGATAATCCGGTTATAACTGACCCGAATGCAACGGTTGCGTGGTCAGGAAACTTAGAGCCAGAATTTCAAACTGATGTAACGTTAAAGAGTTTCTTCGGACGTGGAAGTGGTGAATCTGTTCAAATGAAATTTTCAGGACATGGATTTGTAGTTGTTCAGCCATTTGAGGAAGTATATTATTCACAATCAAATAATTCATAAATTTAAAGAGCACTTATTATTAAAGTGCTCTTTTTAGTTGACAGGTGGAGAAAAATGGTATAAATTATAATTAAACAGTGGTCAATAAAAAAGTTATGAGAGTCTCTGTTTTATTGTAAGATAATTAGAACTACTATAGATGATGTATAAGGAGTTAATGGATGTCACCGAGAAAAGCTGTCGATCAAGAGTTAACAAGAGATATGATTATGGATGTGGCACGAGAGCTATTTGTGCATGAAGGATACCAGCATGTTTCAATGAGAAAGATTGCAAAGCAATTAGACTATAGTCACGGGGCGATTTATTATCATTTTAAAAATAAGGCTGAATTATTTTTTGCTCTTGTGCAAAAAGACTTTGCATTATTAGATAAAGAATTAGAGCGTATCTTAAAGCAATCAATTTCTTCACAACAGAAGTTAAAAGAAGTATTGCTTGGATTTATTCGTTTTGGATTGAATCATCAAAGTCAATATGAAATTATGTTTATGACGAAAGATGAAGAGGTACAAAACTATTTGAACGAAGGGCCTAATAGGAGTTATGAGAAATTTGCTCAATCTGTCTACAAACTGTGTGATCATAACATTTCAGTTAAGGAGATATGGTCTGTATTTTTATCAATACATGGCTTTGTTGCACACTATTGTCGGAGTGGGCAATCATATGATGAAGTACAAACACTTGCAGAATCACACGTTGAGTTACTCTTGAGAGCACTATGAGATTAACGGCTTTTACAATTTGTTAGAGTAAAAGTCGTATTTTTAAACATTTAATTGAACAGTGGTTAATTAAAAAAAGGAGGGAAATCCATGAAAAAGGCGTTAGTGTTAGGTGCAACTGGTGGAATGGGTAGTGCAATTGTAGAGGAGTTAGCAAAGAGAGAAGTTGAAGTCGTTGCGTTTGCTCGAAGTGAAAAGAAACTTAATAATTGGTTTGCTAATTTCGATAGTGTAACCCCTTATGTTGGAGATGTTTTTGATCAAGCAAGTTTAAGTAAGGCTGCTGAAGATGTTGATATTATCTTTCATGCAATTAATATACCTTACCAAGATTGGGAAGAGAAGCAACCTAAGTTAATGCAAAATATTATAGAAATCGCACAACAGAAGGGTGCTAAACTTGCAATTGTAGATAATATTTATGCGTATGGCAGAAGTGAAGGTTTACTAGTTAAAGAATCAAAACAAAAAAATCCACATACGAAAAAGGGTAAAATCCGTTTGCAGTTGGAGGAGATGATTAAGAATTCGAGTGTGTTATTCTTCATAGCTCATTTTCCAGATTTTTATGGACCTCGTGCAGAAAATACACTGGTACACTATACGTTGCAATCAATTGTGGATAACAAACGTGCTATGTTCGTTGGCAATCAACAAATTGCTCGAGAATATATGTATACTCCAGATGGTGCTAGGGCAATGGTTGATTTGGCAGAACGAGATGATGTATTCGGTCAAAATTGGAACATATCAGGTAGTGGAGTAATCACAGGTGAAGAGGTCGTTCGAATCGCTTCTGAGCATATGCGGTATAAGAAGAAAGTACTAACGGTTAAGAAAAGCCATGTGCGTTTATTAGGGATTGTGGATAAATTTATGCGTGAATATGTAGAGATGTTTTATTTGAATGAACAACCTGTTGTATTAGATGGAGAAAAATATGAGATGAAAGTTGGTTCTCTGAAAAAGACGCCATATAAGCAGGGGATTGAGAATACGTTACGATATATGGTGAGTCAATGATATAGAAAACCTGTATGGATGATATGTTACCATACAGGTTTTCTATATGTTAGAGATAATAGCAAGAATGTTTTATTAATTAAACGTTTGATTAATTCGAATTGAAAAATGAATTAAATCTGTAGTTAACCTAGGAATGCAAAGTACATAGAGTGATTTAACAATAATTACTATTAAATGATTTTATAGATAATTTTTAATAAAAGTAAAAAGAAGATCTCATTATTCTGTCTTTTGCTAGATAAGCATATGAATAGTATGAAATAGAGTGTCTAAATAGTAGCAGTATGGTTAGCTTGTTAGAAATAATTGTAAAACACATTGACAAAAGCTATTCACTTTATTAATGTTTATTTATTAGAAAATTCAGAAAGGTTGATGGTATGCCTGTAACGATGAAATCTCATTATTCCTTTGATCAGTTTATTCGTGTGCGAGATTCATTAGATTATGCTAACAATCCATTTTTGATTGAAGTATTAAAGTCTTTTTCAGAAGAAGACTTGGATAAACATGCTGACGATATTTATAATTTTTCTCATAAGGTTTCAACAAAATGGAAACGGTTTGTTGAATCGAATGCTAGAGTAGAGAATCATCCACAACTTAGGCAGTATGATGCATATAACCATCGAATTGATGAAATTGTTCGTCCGTATGAAATGCAAGTAATCGAACAAGAAGTTTCGAATGAGAAGTTATTTTCTAAACATACTTCTAGTGAAATTCAAGCAGTAAAGCGTTTTTTACTTCATCATAATGGTGAAGCGGGAACGATGTGTGCTCTAGCTTGTACTGATGGATTAGTTGCAATCTTAAGGCAATTTGAAGACGAATTAAGCACTGAACTAGAACGGATTTTACTACACTGTACAGAAGGAATTGATGGAGAAGTAGCTTTAGGTGCACAATTTATGTCAGAAATACAAGGTGGATCAAACATACCAGCTAATGTGTTAGAAGCTGTGCAAGAAGGCAATCATTATCAATTATATGGAAATAAATTCTTTTGTTCAGCTGCACATACTGATTATTCAGTAGTAACGGCACGAGTTAAAGATACAGAGTATGTGACGACCTTTATTGTTCCAACTTGGAAAAACAGTGATGACAAAGCTCAGAAACGTCGTAATGGGCATGTGGTTAATCGCTTAAAATGGAAGCTTGGAACATGTGAGCTACCTTCAGGAGAAATTAATTATGAAGGGGCAATCGCTTATCCGATTGGACCGATTGAAAAAGGAGTAGCCAATGCTGTAGCAATCGTACTTACCCGATCGCGATTGGATATTGCATTTGCTAGTTCGGCATTTTTGATGAGAGCTAGTAGAGAAGCTTCATTATATGCTCATTTTCGAGATGTATTTGATCGGAAAATTGATGAGTTTCCAATGGCTAAGGCACAATTGGTAAAGTTAGAAGATGCAGCTAAGCGAACAACTGCAACCGCATTCCATATATATAAGCAATATACACATATAAATCAATTAATTGAAAAAGGTGAAATGAGTCAAGAAATACAATTAAAACATTTTCAAATTCGAGAATTGATTCTTTTACAGAAGGTTTTTGCAGCAGAAGAGGCTGTTGACCAGCTTCGTGTAGCCATATCTATCTTTGGTGGACATGGTGCAATTGAAGATTTCACATCAATCCCAAGGTTATATCGTGATGCGATGGTTAATGAATTATGGGAAGGACCACGTAATGTATTGCTTGCACAAGTGTATCGTGATTTATATAAACGGAAAGATACATTTACTCCATCTGTCTTCGTTCAAGAGCTACTACCGAATATAGATGCACAAGAAAAGCAAGCATTTATAAGTAGACTATCCCAATTATTGGGCAGTCAGTTATACGGACCTCCAACAGATGAGAATATAAAAGCAGCTGAAGAATGGGAATTATTGATGAGAGAACTATTTCGAACATATCAGGAGCAAATACTTAAACAATATCCTGAAAAATCACTACTTCCTGAACAGATTTTAGATAAGGTGAACGTACGATAAGGTTTCTACTTCTAAACGCAGACGACTATGATGAGTTTTATGTGAATGAGAATGTATTTTAACTAATAAATGAAACGACTAGAGAGAAGTTTCAGTGAGCAAAGTTAAAAAAATAATCAATTTGAGAAAAGGACCTTGCTGACGTTTTGAGGTAAAGTCCTTTTCTTATTTATTTGTTAATTGATAATTCATAAAGGTCTTATATAGTTATGTAGCGAATTTATTGTGTGAGAGATTTACTAATTTTACTAGATTGTTGTTGGCCTCTTTACTTAAGGGTTATACGTTGAGTAGTTACTTGACGATACATGTTGTTATCATTTGTTTATTATTTGAAAAGTAAAAACCAAGTAATCTAATATTTGATCACTTGGTTAAATAAGATGCTTGTAACGTTCACAAGCGTAGTTATAACGTTTGTTTAGATATTTACAGCCGCGGGCAAATGTCTAATGGTCGTTTGAAAATTCTTAAACGACGTAAGCCCTACCTCTCTTACATCCTTACGGCTCCGAAGCCGTGCCAGTGTGAATAAGTTTTGTTCAAATATATATAGAATGCCATTTATCTTTACAATTAATTTTATAACGTTCCAAGCTTCTTAATCATACGATTACTAAATATAGTATGAAAATGATGATTTGTCAATATTAATATCCGATTTTTAGTAATTTTATTTTCTCATGCTTCATCAGATATTAGTACATTTACTTCAATTGGTAACCTATTCGCTCAAGTTTAAAAAGGATCATAATAGTGGTTATATTTTATTCAGTTAGAATATATGGTAATTATTTGAGGGGGGATATTATGGAGAAGCGCCTAGACATGGTAGATTTAACGAAAGAAATAAGTTCGAAAAAAGAATACAAGAAACAGTTAAAGTATTTGCAGTTTGAGATGTTAAAGCTACAACAGACGTTATTATTTAATGAAATTCCGGCGATATTTGTGTTTGAAGGATGGGATGCTGCAGGTAAAGGTGGAGCAATTAAGAGACTTACACAACGGCTCGATCCACGGGGCTATAAGGTTTATCCGATCAGTGCGCCAACTCATGAAGAGAAGCAACAGCATTACTTACAGCGTTTTTGGACGAAACTGCCTAGTTACGGAGAAATAGTTTTGTTTGACCGTTCTTGGTATGGCCGAGTTCTTGTTGAACGAGTTGAGGAATTTGCAACTCCTAATGAATGGAGACGTTCCTATAGTGAGTTGAATCATTTTGAAAAGATGCTTTCAGATGAAGGATTTATTATCGGTAAGTTTTGGTTTGAAATAAGTAAGGAAGAGCAGTTGGAACGGTTTAGGGAACGTCAAAAGGATCCTTTAAAACGTTGGAAAATCACTGAAGAGGATTGGAGAAACCGTCAAAAGTGGGATGAATATGTAGAGGCGGTTAATGATATGTTCGCTCATACAGATTCAGATTATGCACCATGGACGATTATTGAAGGAAATGATAAACAATTTGCAAGAGTGAAGACACTCGAGGTGATGGTAGAAACTATTCGAGATTATTTGAGGAAACGTGGGATTCGTACGATAACGGAAAAGGAATTTTAATCAACATTAGGGGTTATTCCGGTAAAACGGGATAGCCCTTTTATTACTTTAAAGATAGATAAATTAGAAGAATGTACGATTGAGATAACCGTTATCTTAATTTGTAATGTTCCTAAGTCCAGTATTTTTATTGGTCTTAAGTCCAATATGAAAATTGAACCTAGGCTCGTTATGAATCTTTCCGTTTCAAGCTAGTATATAGACATGGAAGGAGGAAAACGAGATGAAAAAATTTGGTTTATTAGTTGTCGGAGTAATTGCTGGAATGGTATTACTTTCAAACATTGGACCTATGGCAATTCTTGGTGTTATGTTGGCTATCACGTATTACTCATTCAAAAGATTTTTGAAGGCAGAATCGATTTTTGCAAAAATCCTATGGGCAACAATTGGTCTTGCAGTTCTAACTGGAGTGGTATCTAATGCACCTGCCGTTCTAGGGATTGTAGCAGCATACTTACTTTATGTTGTGTATAAAAAATGGAATGAAGATAAGGTGATAATGGAAGAAGAGGTTAATGATCCATTTGTGAATTTCGAAAAACAATGGGCAGAATTGAAAAAACAATATTAATGGAAGGGGAATTTTAATATGAGTAACTTATTTGCACGTATAAAAAATGTTGTTATGGCTGATTTACACGATGTATTGGATCAAAAGGAGCATAAAAATCCTATTGGCACTTTGAATCAACATTTACGTCAATGTGAGCAGGAAGTTGAAAAGGTTCGTAAGTTAATTGAACGCCAACATTTATTGAAAGACGAATTTACACGTGAATATCACCAAGCAGCTGAGTTGGCTGAGAGACGAAGAAAGCAGGCAGATGTGGCATTGAAAGCAGGTGAAGATGAATTATATAACTTTGTTATAAATGAGCAACATGAATACGAGCGTCGTGTGGAAAACTTGAATCAATCGTTAGCTCAATCATCACAACACATGCATGAGTTAGAGCAAAAATATGAACAAATGCAACATAAATTGAAGGATATGCATTTACGACGAATGGAATTAATGGGACGAGAAAATATCGTTCAAGCAAATTATCGTGTGAATCAAGTGACGGAATCAGGTGATTTAACGAGGAAGGCACAGACTGGTTTTCAAGAGATGGAGCGATATATAGATCGCTTAGAGCATCGGCTGAATTCTTCCTATCATCACCATACGATTGATGCAAGAATTGCTCAATTGGAAAAATCATTAAAAGAGGATGAAATAAATACAGTTTCATAATTAAAACATGTTATTCTAAAGAGGACGTGACATACACGTCCTTTTCTCGGCTAAATAAAAACATAAGAAATTATATATTTTGATATAGTCATGTTTAAGAATTTAGGCAAGTGTTCGTTTACTTTTCTTATAAGAGTAGATGAACAGTTTTGAAGTAAAAAAGGAGGAAGGCCCATGTTAAATAATAGAAAAACCGATTATATTGGTGGACTCGTCCTTATTGGGCTTTTTCTTGTTTTAGTAGAAGCGTCTTTCTTTGATAAAGGTTTAGTTGTCTCTTTATTATTTTCAGTTTTGTTTATTGTTTTAGGGAACAAATGGAAGAGACGGTTGGGTGGGAGAGCATTTTTATGGATCGGTTGGATTAGCTTTTTCTTTTCTATCATTAACATGATGACTTTAAAGTTTGTCTTATTAGCATTGTCTTTCTATTTTATTCTTGTTTTTTATAAATCAAAAAAAAGTCCTCATTATATCCAGCCTTCTATAAAAGAGAGTACGCAAAATGAAACTGATGAGACGATCATTAGGCGGCAACCGTTGTTTAGCAATCAGTTATTTGAACAAAAAAATACACCGGAACAACCATATGAATGGAATGATATTAATATCCATAGTGGAATTGGTGATACAGTCATTGATCTAAGTAATACAGTCCTTCCGCAAGGTGAATCAGTTATTTCCATCAGGCAGTTTGTTGGTAATATAACGATACTTGTCCCTTATGAGATTGAAGTAAGTGTGTATCATTCTGTAATCGTTGGAGGGACAACAATCTTTTCTACTCAAGAATTGAATACGTTTAATCAGACGTTGTTTTATCAAACTCCACTATACCGAGAGAAAGAACAAAAAATAAAGATCATTACCTCTATGTTTATCGGAAATTTAGAGGTGAAGCGCGTATGAGGATTGTTCTACGACAAATCATGACCTCCATTTTATTTTTGTTAGTGATGTTAATGTTTTGTATGGTTTTATTTTTTACAGCTTTCCCACTAGATGACTGGTCACTATTATGGGAACGTGAACTGTTAGATGTTCCGTTTGTACTATTGTTATTAGTTGTTGGCCTTACTTTAGGGGTATTGTTAGGTGGAATGACAGGTATATATTGGAGAAAACAATTACAAGCAATCACGAATTCTTTGAAGCAATTAGAGCAAAGCAGAAGTATAGAAAACTCGCAAATTATACAATATCCTGATCTCGAAGAAGTTCAAATACATCTGAATCGTTTACAAAAACATTTATCTGAACAGACGAAGCTCTCACAACGATTAACAACAGAAAAGGTAGAAAACGAAGAGAAAAGAATACAAGAGGTAGTCTTACAAGAACGTAATCGTTTAGCAAGGGAGTTACATGACTCAGTGAGTCAACAATTGTTTGCAGCATCAATGATGATGTCTGCCATTAATGAAATGAACATGGCTAATCCTCATCCTCAAGCGAAGCAGCTTAAGGTCGTCGAAGAAATGATTCACCAGTCCCAACTAGAAATGAGGGCGTTATTATTGCATCTACGTCCAGTTGCTTTGAAAGGAAAGTCTATTAAGGAAGGGATTGAAGAGCTATTCATAGAATTGATGGAAAAGGTCTCACTCCAGTTAAATTGGAATGTTGAAGATTTAACGTTAGACAAAGGAATGGAAGATCATCTCTTTCGTATTTTGCAAGAGTCTGTTTCTAATACACTACGACATGCGAAAGCAACAAGCTTAGAAGTATTACTTGTTGAGCGTGAACAGTTAATAATAATGCGTGTAGTTGATGATGGGGTTGGTTTTAAGGTAGAGGAAGCGAAAACGGGTTCATATGGTTTGCAAAACATGTATGAACGAGCTTTAGAAATTGGCGGCACGTTAAAGGTCGTAAGTTCAGAAAATAACGGGACACGCTTAGAAGTGCAGGTTCCTTTAATTCCGACAAAGGATGATGATGATGATTAACGTTTTGTTCGTGGATGATCATGAAATGGTTCGAATTGGTGTTACATCTTATTTATCTGCACAGCCAGATATTGAAGTTGTTGGAGAAGCAGATGATGGTATAGAAGCGGTAGAGCTAGCATTTCACTTACGTCCTGATGTTATCTTGATGGATTTAGTAATGAAAGAGATGGATGGAATTGAGGCAACGAAACGTATTATTGAACAATGGCCAGAAGCGAAGATAATAATTGTAACGAGTTTCCTAGACGATGAGAAGGTGTATCCTGCTTTAGAGGCTGGAGCGACTAGCTATTTATTGAAGACATCAAAAGCGAGTGATATAGCAAATGCTGTGCGTAAGACGTATAATGGTCAATCAGTGCTTGAACCAGAAGTAACTGAGAAAATGATGCAAAAGATGCGTAAAGGTAATCATATCGAACTGCATGAACAACTTACAAAACGTGAGATGGAAGTTCTTCTCCTTATGACAGAAGGTAGATCGAATCAAGAGATTGCTGATTCATTATATATTTCATTAAAAACAGCTAAAGCACATGTTAGTAATATTTTAAGTAAATTAGAAGTTCAAGATCGTACGCAAGCTGTTATATATGCATTTAAGCACTCATTAACACATTAAATGATAATGAGTGTTTTTATTTTTTTACATATAAGATATTCAATTGTTACAGGTGGAAGTACAGGTTAGTTTCTATCTTTTTTATAGAGAAAATTTCTCGTTTCTTTCGAGTTTTGTTATGCTCAATAGGAGAGAAGCACTTAATATGAATGACATAGAAGAGGGTGTTAATTGTAATGGAACGAGTGAAGTTGAGTGAAACGTTAGAAGTATCAAGAATTGTTCATGGACATTGGCGATTGAATGATTGGAATATATCAAATGAAGAAATCTTAACTCTTATCGAACAAACGAGAGAATTAGGAATTACTACAATTGATCATGCTGACATTTATGGAAGTTATACATGTGAAGAACAGTTTGGCCAAGCATTAGCGTTAAAACCTTCATTGCGCTCAGAGCTTGAGCTCATTACAAAGTGTGGCATTAAACTAATTTCTGATAATCGCCCATCTCATAATATTAAGCATTATGATACGAGTAAAGAACATATTATTCATTCTGTAGAAACGTCATTGAAAAGTTTCAGAACAGATTATATTGATTTACTGTTAATACATAGACCAGACTTTTATATGAACCCAGAGGAAGTTGCTGAAACGTTTGCGATGCTTAAACAGCAAGGGAAGGTATTGAATTTTGGTGTATCGAATTTCTCACCGTCTCAATTTTCAATGCTTGATTCATATTTGGATTTCCCATTAGTTACAAATCAAATTGAAATCTCACCATTATTTCTCGATTATTTTATGAATGGTGGAATCGATCAA
Organism: Bacillus solimangrovi; assembly: GCF_001742425.1. GTDB lineage: Bacteria > Bacillota > Bacilli > Bacillales > Bacillaceae_N > Bacillus_AV > Bacillus_AV solimangrovi. Next base: position 17,277 of record NZ_MJEH01000012.1, on the reverse strand, counting down.
TGTCTTGAACGCCGGTTTTCTCCAATGGCATGGTCACCATTGGCAGGCGGGAATTTGTTCAGTTCAACAGATGAGCGTGCTGTTCGTGTAAGAACGGCGTTAGAGAAAGTTCGTGATGAAGTAGGAGCTCACTCAATTGATGAAGTTGCATATGCATGGCTTCTAAATCATCCTGCAAAAATCATTCCTGTATTTGGAAGTAGTAAGCTTGATAGAATTAATAGTGCTGTGAATGCCATGAGTATTCGTTTATCTAACGAACAATGGTATAAAATCTGGATAAGCTCTACAGGGAAAGATGTTGCTTAATTGTTTCTTTTTCTAACAATTTTCTTAGATGGTTATTTGAAATATACTTAAGTAATAGAATAGATATTTTATGAATAAGGGATGAGCAGTACATGAGTATTTTTTCAGTTGAAAACTTAGTTAAGACGTATGGCGATAAAGTGTTGTTTAATGAAATTTCCTTTTCTATTTCTGAGCGGCAACGGATCGGATTAATAGGTGTTAATGGAACAGGGAAATCTACATTATTAAAAGTGCTATCAGGAATTGAACGAGCTGAACAAGGAGAAATGATGCATGCGAAAGATTTTCGCATCGAGTATTTACCACAAAACCCTGATTTTGAAGAAGATCGAACAGTTTTAGAGCAGATCTATTTTGGGGATTCACCATTGATGCGCGTGATGAGACAATATGAACAAGCACTATTTGAACTAGATATTGATGCACAAAATGAGAAGAAGCAAGAGAAGTTATTGGCATTGCAACAGAAGATGGATGAACAAAATGCGTGGGAAGCAAATACGATTGCAAAGACGGTTTTAACGAAGTTAGGTATTACCGCTTTTGATAAATCTGTTAAACATGTTTCAGGTGGTCAAAAGAAACGAATTGCTATTGCTCGTGCATTAATTCAACCTGCAAACTTATTAATTTTGGATGAACCTACGAACCATCTCGATAATGAAACAATTGAATGGTTAGAAGTATATCTTGAACAATATCAAGGTGCACTTATCGTTGTAACACATGATCGCTATTTTCTTAACCGAGTTACAAACCGTATTTTTGAATTGGATCGTGGAAATTTGTATAGCTATGAAGGTAATTATGAAGTCTTTTTAGAGAAGAAGGCTGAACGTGAAGAACAGGCTCTAACAGATGAACAGAAAAGGCAAAATTTATTGCGCAGAGAATTGGCATGGCTTCGACGTGGTGCGAAAGCTAGGACGACAAAACAGAAAGCACGTATTCAACGTGTTCACGAGATACAAGATCAAGAAGGACTTGATATTAAAGGTCAAGTAGATATTGCGATTGGATCGACACGACTAGGTAAGAAGGTGTTAGAACTAGAACACGTTTCTAAGTCATTTAACAATGAAGTAGTGATTAATGATTTTAGTTATCTTGTCGTTCCACATGAGAGGTTAGGGATCATTGGAGCAAATGGAAGTGGAAAAACGACATTATTGAATATGATGGCAGGAAGGATAATGCCAGATACAGGTACAATTGAAACAGGTTCGACTGTTAAGATTGGATATTACACTCAGGATAATACGGAAATGGATGAAGAGATGCGTGTGCTCGAATATATTAAAGAAGAAGCGGAAGTAATGACAACTGCTGACGGTCAAATTGTGACTGCTGAACAAATGCTTGAGCGCTTCTTATTTCCGCGTAGTATGCAGTGGACATATATTCGAAAACTATCTGGTGGTGAGAGACGACGTCTTTATTTATTGCGTACGTTAATGAGTGAGCCGAATGTCCTCTTCTTAGATGAACCAACAAACGATCTAGATACACAGACACTTACAATTTTAGAGGATTATTTAGAGAAGTTCCCTGGTGTGGTCATTACAATATCTCATGACCGTTACTTCTTAGATCGTGTTGTCAATCGTCTTATTTCTTTTGAAAATAAAGGTGTCATTAAGCGATTTGAGGGTGATTATTCTGAATATATAGAGGCTCATAAGAAAGAACAGGAGCAAACGTCGTATGCTAAGGTGAATACTGTAAAAGAGAGTACTTCAGCTCAGCCACATAAGAAGGAACGTCGCAAAAAATTATCTTATAAAGATCAACAAGAGTGGGATGAGATTGAAGATAAAATCGCTAACCTTGAACAACGTAGCGAAGCTTTGCAAGATGAAATTAATCAAGCAGGGAGTAATCTCGGTCGAGTGAACGACTTATTTGCAGAGCAGCAGCAAGTAGATGAAGAATTAGAAAGAACGATTGAAAGATGGACCGAGTTGTCGCTCTTAATGGAGGAAATTGAAGCCAGTAAATAAGGTAATATTTATCACTGATTTTTAAAAAACAGCGATTGGAGAGTATAATGATTCCTTAAATGGGACATGGATAAGATGATAACATGTTGACGTCAAGATAGTGCTGTATAGCGATTCTTATTCAGGGGAAAATTTTGGTTGCAACCTTTATTTTTTGAAATCAGCATGATATAATCAAGGCAATTATTTTTGTTCGGCGTATGACTGAAAGTAAGACTACCTTCAATTAAGAAGTTGTTGTCTTCTAGAAGCATGTTTGAGCAAGAATAGTATAAATAATCTTGTGGCACACATGCCACACAGGAGGTACACAATGGTAGAAGGTAAAGTAAAATGGTTCAACTCTGAAAAAGGTTTTGGATTTATCGAAGTAGAAGGTCAAGAAGATGTATTCGTTCACTTCTCTGCTATTCAAGGTGATGGTTTCAAAACATTAGAAGAAGGTCAAACTGTTACTTTTGAAATTGAAGAAGGCGCTCGTGGTCCACAAGCTGCTAACGTTCAAAAACAATAATTTATCAAAAGACTCCTAATTAGGAGTCTTTTTTTATTTGTGTGTCATTTGCTTCTTGGTATAAGGCCAGCACAAAGTTACTTAGTTGCTACTATGAATGGTTACAAGTATATTTGGTGTTAAAGTGTTAAATTTTTACTACTCTTTTTACATAATAGAAGCTGTTTGTGGAAATATAAAGTAGGCTTGTATGTTCTCACTTTTACGTTTTTAAATTGCATGTCATAAATTAGACAATTATCATTCCATAATGGCTTTTGTATATGAGTTTATTACGAAAAAAACATTTCTAGCAACGATTTGTATATATGTATATATCAAGATAGTAGTGTAGATAAGGAGTATGACATGGAAAAACTACATACATTTGGATGGTATGCAGCACGTATTGCACCATATCTTCCGAAAAAAGCATTTCAACCTGTTCCTGAACGACTATGGGCAGGTCTTGCACATTTACTTGTAGCGTTAGCTGGAATTCTAGCTATTGGCCTGATTGAGTTAAGTGTTTGGGTTAATCTCGTAATTTCAATTGTATTAGGTTGTACGTTTGCTTCATTAGGATTTCTAGGACACGAGATATTACATGGTACAGTAGTGCGTAAAGCCTGGTTAAGAGATTTACTAGGAGGAATTGCATTTTTTCCTTTAAGTACGGGCGCTAGATTATGGAGGAAATGGCATAATGTTGAACATCATCAACATACTCAGCATGAAGAAAAAGATCCGGATTCTTGGTTATCGATTGAAGAACTGGCAAATAACCGATTTTTAACGTGGATTTATCGCTTACCATTTGGAATAAGGGCGTTTGTGAGTTTTCTTTCTTTAACGTTTACATTTACAATTCATTCATTGAGAATGTTTAAGTTATATCTTAAGGATTTCAGCTCTGAAAAGAAACCGATTGTTTGGTTTCAGTTATTGTTACCATGGGCAACATGGTTAGGTATGTTTGTTTTGTTGGGGCCAGTGAAATGGATGTTTGCCTTTTTGCTGCCATTATTAATAGGAAACTTCATTGTCATGGCATATATTTCGACGAACCATCGCTTAAATCCACTCGTTGATGTTAATGATCCGTTAGCAAATAGCTTAACAGTAACTGTCCCTAAATGGGTAGACGTGTTACATTTTAATTTCTCTTATCATACTGAACATCATCTATTCCCTGGAATGAATCCTAAGTATTATCCTTTAGTAAAAGAAAAGGTTATGGAAATGTGGCCAGATCGTTATCATCAAATGTCATTAAGTATGGCAATGAATGCATTATGGAAAACACCGAGAATTTATTATAAGCAGAATGATTTAATCGATCCTAATGAACAACGTCTTTACGGATCACTTGGAAATGGGTTAGATCCAAATAATATTGAAGCGAAAGATATGGATAAAAAAGAAAAATCATCAATAAGGAGAAGCACTTCTGGATAAATTAAAAGTAGTTAAAGAAAAGGCTGAAGCGATGATGCTTCAGCCTTTTCTTACATTAAGTCATTTTTGATAAGAACAGCCTTAATGGCTGTATAGCTTATACCTTCAGGTAATTTTTCTTTTAATTGCTTGAGTTTCTTCTCTTCGAGTGATTGATATGTATGTAAGATAAGTTTTTCGTCATCACTTGAAAAAAATTTTGTCCATTCTAATTCAAGACCTTCTTTTACAGCTTTGAACAGGTGGCTTTCTATAGTCATTTCAGTTAAGTTACGTTCTTGGGCTATCTCTTGAATGGATTGTTGTTGGAATGCTTCATACGTAATAAGATAACTAGGTTTGTCATGCGCTTCAGTTTCATCATGTTTTACGATGTGATCATTTGGTAAGTTTATCGTTGGTGCAAGTATTGGTTCAATTTGTTCATTTTCATTTATGAATTGTTCGATGGCTTCTAAGAAATCTTCACCATATTGTTCATACTTTTTCTCTGCAACACCTTTAATTTGTAACAGCTTTGCTTTATCTGTAGGGAGTAATCTAGACATTTCTTTTAATGTCGCATCAGAGAAGATTACATATGGCGGTAGTTTACGCTCATCAGCAAGGATTTTACGTAAATTACGTAATGATTCGAAAAGACCTTCATGATAGTCAGTTTGTTCATTTGTTTTCTTTGAAGCAATTTGCATCCATACTTGCTTTTGACCAGTAAGTACATCATAAGCCAACTTTGTTAATTTTAATTTAGGAAACTTTGCATCATGTATAGCAAGAAACCCATCGGCAGCAAGATAATTAATTAAATGGGTAATTTCTTTTTCTTTATATGATGAGAGCAAGCCATATGTTGATAATCTTTGGAAATTCAGTTCAAGGACTTTTGCACTTTTTGACCCTTTTAATACTTTAGCGGTTAAGGTTGCACCGAAACGTTCATCCATTCGCTTCACACATGAAAGGATCATTTGTGCTTCCTTCGTCATATCAACTTGCTCTCCACTATTGAGACAATTACTACACTTACCGCAATCTTCATAGTTTGTTTGGTCTCCAAAGTAATCAAGGATATATGTTTGAAGGCATTGATGAGTATGGCAGTAGTTGACCATACTTTGGAGCTTCTCATACTCTTGTTGCTTCTTCTCTTCATCCATCATTGACTGTTCAATTAGAAATTTTTGTAATTGAATATCCTGTGGGCTGAATAAGAGGTAACAGTCACTAGGTTCACCATCACGTCCTGCACGTCCTGCCTCTTGATAATATGCTTCGATATTCATTGGTAAGGCATAGTGGATGACATATCGAACGTTTGACTTGTCAATTCCCATTCCGAAAGCATTTGTTGCAACCATGATTAATGATTCATCTTGGATAAAAGCAGTTTGTGCTTCTTGTCGTTCTGTTTCTGTTAGACCAGCATGATAACGAGCTACTTTGTAGCCAGCCTTTTGTAAAACTTCATATAATGCATCAGTTGTTTTTCGAGTAGGCGTATAAATAATTCCTGCTTCTTTATATCTCTCCTTAATATAATCAAGAATAAAGTCGTCTTTTCTACTACCTTTTACAATATTAAAAGCTAAATTATCGCGGGCAAAACCTGTACTTACAATATGAGTAGGCTGTATGTCCAATAGCTGTTGGATGTCCTGAACAACTTTATCAGTCGCGGTTGCAGTAAGAGCAATTAAAGGTGGGAGTTGTCCTAATTGTTGCAAGTTGGGAATTATTTGACGATAGCTTGGCCTGAAATCATGTCCCCATTGTGATATACAGTGTGCTTCATCGAAGGCGATTAGTGATAATGTTATCGTTCGGAGTGAACTGATGAATTCAGTTGACTCAAAACGCTCAGGCGCAACATAGACAAGTTGATAATCACCATTTCGAAGTCGCTGTAGTCGTTCCCTTTGTTCTGTATGATTAATTGAACTATTGATATAAGTGGCTGATATTCCAAGTGATGTAAGTGAATCAACTTGATCTTTCATTAATGAAATGAGTGGCGAAATAATGATAGCTGTTCCGTTTAGGAGTAGAGCTGGAACTTGATAACAAATCGACTTACCACCACCAGTAGGCATAATCCCAAGTGAATTATTGCCTGCTAACAACAATTCGATAATCTGAGATTGACCATGCCGAAATGATGAATAACCGAAGTATTGGTTTAAGATTTTCTTTGCATCTTTAAGCATTTGTCTCATCCTTTTACTTTACTAAATATATCGTATCATTTTTAATAAGCTCGAAGAAGTAGGCATTTTTGAAAGTGAACTTCTTTATAACATATAACTTGAACATTAAGTTAAATAAATCGCTTTTAGAACTCATAAAAGAAGTTCGTATTGGCTATCGTATCAATAGGAATAAGAATGTTCTTATTAACAAATGTAGGAGTAAAGATGTGAATATAAAAATTGTGAAACTTTTACATTAAAACATAATAAAACGATTATACCAACATATCTGAGTATTTTTGTAATGTCATAGCTCTCATTGAAACGGTGTTAAATTACCGTTTATGGTGTATTAGCTCTAAGGAATGGTGAAGCTATTATCAATAGAAGTTTTTTGTATGGAAACGGTTAAGGAGGTTGGATAGTGGAAGCTTCGTTACTGCTGGAATATGGATGGGTCTTACTCGTACTTGTTGTATTAGAAGGACTGCTTGCGGCAGATAATGCACTAGTCTTAGCAATTATGGTAAAACACCTTCCAGATGAACAACGAAAAAAGGCATTATTTTATGGTCTATTTGGTGCATTGATCTTTCGTTTTGCTTCACTATTTTTGATTTCGTTTTTAGTAGATGTGTGGCAAGTACAAGCAATTGGTGCAGCGTATTTGTTGTATATGTCGTTTAAGCATATCTATGATAAAGTTCGTAACAAAAATAGGGAAGGTAAAAAGAAGAAAGAAGCAGGTGAGAAAGGTAGTGGTCTATGGGCAACCGTTGTCAAAGTAGAGCTTGCTGATATCGCGTTTGCTGTAGATTCGATCTTAGCTGCAGTAGCGTTAGCTGTTTCACTTCCTGATTCTAACCTTCCGAATATTGGAGGTTTGGATGGAGGGAAGTTTCTCGTCATTTTAACAGGTGGATTTATCGGTTTAGTTATAATGAGGTTTGCAGCGTCATTCTTTGTTAAGTTGCTAAAGGAACGACCGGGGTTAGAAATTGCTGCATTTGTAATTGTAGGTTGGGTTGGTATTAAGCTCGTTGTCCATACTTTAGCTCACCCAGAATTAGGATGGTTATCTCCACATTTTCCTGAGAGTACGGGTTGGAAGGCAACATTTTATATTGTACTCGTATTAATTGCAGTAGGTGGTTGGTTTCTGTCAGGTAAGAATCATTCAAAGGCAGAGGATATTCATGATTGAAAATGTATCTATATAAATTGAAACTATGCCTCAGTATGGAATCAATCCTGAGGTATAGTTGGTAATTAATCCTACGTTTGCTGTAGTAACATTACAGTTTGCTAAGTATGGGAACTGTGAATTGGTATGAGGTAACATTTACTTGATTTTGTTATTTTTATAGCTGTTACATTTCTTTTGTTGGTGATAGAATAGATGGAACTATAAATACTAATAAAAGGAAGACTACTATGTATCAGACAGAGACAATGCGCGAAAAGGTCATGTTGTTTATTAAAATTCTTTGGCCAGTATTAGTAACCCAGATTAGTTTATATGCAATGAATTTATTTGATACGATTATGTCTGGAAAAGCAGGTACTGACGATTTAGCAGGTGTTGCAATTGGTTCGAGCCTTTGGTTGCCAGTGTTTACTGGATTAAATGGTATTTTAATAGCAGTCACACCAATAGTCGCTCAATATGTTGGGGCAGGACAGAAGGACCGTATTAGAGATGTTGTCATGCAGGCGGTATATTTATCAATTGTGTTAGCTAGTTTCGTATTAATTTTAGGATTGTTCGTACTTGAACCGATATTGAATAACATGGAACTTACTGAAGAAGTAAGATATGTCTCAAAGCATTATTTAATTGGACTATCTTTTGGAATTATACCACTTTTCATTGGAAGTGTATTTCGGAATTTTTATGATGCACTTGGTTATACACGAATTACGATGACGATTGTCATTTCAGCAATTCCCGTTAATATACTGTTTAATTATGCCTTAATTTTTGGTAAGTTTGGCTTGCCGGAGCTAGGGGGGATAGGGGCAGGTTATGCTACAGCAATTACGTACTGGTGCATTTTGGGTGTGAATTTAATTGTTATTTTTCGATTTTCGAAAGTTGCAGCCTACCGTCTATTTCGAGAAAAGGTCACACCTTCACTAAAAGCATGGGTTGAGCAATTGAAGGTTGGCGTTCCCATTGGTTTATCGATTTTTTTTGAAGTAAGTATTTTTGCAGCTGTAACCTTATTAATGAGTCAATTTAGTACAAATACGATTGCAGCACACCAAGCAGCATTGAATTTTGCATCGTTGATTTTTATGTTTCCATTAAGTATTTCAATGGCGTTAACTGTTGCAGTTGGATATGAAGTAGGCGGAAAACGTATCTCACATGCTATTCAATATAGTCAGATTGGTATAATTATGGCAGTTGGAATTTTACTTGTTTGCTCAGGAGGGCTCTATGTGTTCAGAGAACAGATAGCAAAGCTTTACCTTGAAGATAGACAGGCGATTGAGCTTGCTAAGCAATTTCTAATATATGCAATTTTTTATCAGCTTTCTGATGCAGCACAAGCTTCAATTCAAGGGGTGTTGCGGGGGTTTAAAGATGTTACTGTTCCATTCTTTATGGCTTTAATTTCATATTGGGCACTCGGTTTGCCTACAGGTTATTTTCTTGCCAATTATACGGCACTAGAGCCATTTGGCTACTGGGTTGGAATTACAGTTGGATTAACCGCGGCAGCTGTCTGTTTTACAGCACGTTTATTTTATCTTCGTAAAAAGAATGGACTTGTTTCAGTTGCAAACTAGTTTTCTTTAAGAGAGGAGCAAATCCGATGGGGAAAAAGATAAAGACAAATGCGATGCGGATTTTAGATGCAGAACAATTAACGTATGAAATGATTTCGTACAATAAAGATGATGGCAAGATTGATGGCGTATCTGTCGCATATAAGATTGGAAGACCAACTGAAGTTGTGTTTAAGACACTCGTAGCACAAGGTACAAGTAAAAATACGTATGTATTTGTGATTCCAGTTGAAGCAGAATTAGACTTGAAACGAGCAGCAAAGGCAACGAATGAAAAGAAGATCGAAATGATTGCAGTTAAGGACATTCAAAAGTTAACAGGTTACATTCGAGGCGGATGCTCTCCAATTGGAATGAAGAAGCTCTATGATACATTTGTTGATAACAGTGCAAAACATATTAAACAAATTGTCGTGAGCGGTGGCAAAGTTGGAGTACAAATTGAGTTAAAGGTTGAAGATTTATTGAAGCTAACGAACGGTAAACTAGCGGAATTAACGAAGTAAGTAATGAGGACAGTACCATATAGGTGCTGTCCTTTTGAATATGTTATAGTTTTGCGTACGTTGGTTCAGCAATTTTTACGAGCTGTTTTCCGAGATTGCTGCCTTTAAATAGGCCTAAAAATGCATCAGGAATGTTCTCAAAGCCTTCAGTGATTGTTTCTTCATACGTTAATTTTCCTTCATTTAACCACTGAGCGATTTGTTTGATACCTTCGCTCCAACGTTCTGCATAATCATTTACAACAAAACCTTTCATTAGCACACTTGATTTAATTAATGTTCTTTGAATACGAGGACCAATATCTTCGTTTGATGGTAAATTGTATGTTGAAATTGCGCCACATACACAAATGCGGGCAAATTTGTTCAGCATTGTGAAGACAGCATCAGATATTTCACCACCAACATTTTCAAAGTACACATCTACACCATTCGGACAAGCTTCTTGTAAAGCTTCCTTCATATTAGGAGTTGTTTTATAGTTAATTGCTTTATCGAAGTTAAGTTCATTCATGAGATAATCTGTTTTATCATCAGAACCTGCGATACCTACAACATAGGCACCTTTAATTTTAGCTATTTGACCAACAATTGAACCAACAGCACCTGCTGCTCCAGAGATAACAACCGTTTCACCCTCTTTTGGTTGTCCAATATCAAGTAGACCGAAATAAGCTGTCAAGCCAGGCATTCCGAGAATACCTAATGATGTAGTTACAGGAGCTAGCTCAGGGTTAATCTTGTTAAGTGCATGTCCGTTAACGACATTGTACTCACTCCAGCCAAGCATCCCAGCGACAATATCCCCTTGTTTGAAGTTGTCAGAATTAGATTCGATAACCTCTCCCACTGCTCCACCACTAATTTTTTCATTTAATTGAAAAGGTTCAATATAAGATTTAGCATCACTCATTCTACCTCGCATATATGGATCAACTGATAGATATAATGTCTTAACGAGAACTTCATTTTCTTTTAGTTCTGATATACTTTTTTCCACAATACGGAAATCTTCTAACGTTGGCATATCAACTGGTCTGTTAGTAAGGTGTAGCTCTTTATTCAAATTATTCATCATATCCTCCTAATGTTATGTAATTATTTAATTTTACTGTAACATTTCAAAGACCATATATACAAAATGATTGCTCATTTATTTTGATATATATTCCAATAATACCATTTTAATATACAATGATAAGAGATAATTGTTTACATTGAGTTTGAGTGGAGGAAGTTTAATTCTCAGGTTGAAGATGTGAAAGTAACAAAGAGGGAGTGGTTACAAGTTGAAAAAGCTTTTTTTATTGTTTGTTTTATTTAGTCTTATAGCGTGTTCCAGTCAAGTAGATAATCGTTCAAATTCTGAGATAACAATCAAACCATATGAATTATCTGAACAGGAGCAAGAGCTTGTTAATAATACAACTATGGAGCCAATAGAGTATTTTGTTTTAGATGGCGATTTGCAGGAAGATGAAGACCTTTTATTAGAATTAGTGGTAGTAGAGAAAGGCATAGAAAAAGGACTTATGAGTTCATCTAAATTCATTGATAAGAGCTTCGATCATGAATTATTTTCGTTTTCCTTTCGACAAATAGATGAGCTTAATAGGATAGAGTTTCAGCTAGGGATAATAAACGGACTAGGTACTTCCGCTACCGCTATTGAGGAAAATTTTTCCATGTTTTCATGGGGGAAAGTTATACAAGAGAAGACACAACTTACGAAAGATCAACCAGTCAATGTTGCATATATGTCTGCGACTAATAAAGGTGAAATATCAAGGTCTGTTGTAGATGCACTTATTAGTTCACCAGAAGACCTAAAAAATTATGAATTTGTGGCAGCATACCGTATTACCCTTGTAGATAAGAAATAACCTAATTATTACAAAAGTACTTGCAATAATAATCAGAAAACTTTATAGTTAGAGTAATTCTATTGATTAAAGGAGGTGTGGAGAGATGAGTCGTTCTGTTATGTTACGCAAAGATGAAATAAGTTTCTTATATCTTTGTCGTGCAATTTTTCATGGTGCAGTGAAACACGGGATAAGTATGTCCTTTTTTAGTAACTGCATATGCAAAACAGAACGGTAAGAAATCTCTATACCCACACCTATAATATAAGGTTAGTATGTCAATCCATGCTAATCTGTTAATGTTTGTGGTAAAAAGGAGAGCGCTCTTGCTCTCCTTTTTTACATGTCTAAATCTAGAGTTTGCTTGTTTTGTACACATGATAAGTATTTGTAATTGCGCCTAGTTACATAGGCGGAACTATGAAATGCTTCATTAGTTGTATGAAATAACAGGTCTAGCTGAAGCCATGGGTAAGATTCCTTCTTACTCATGGCTTTTTTATTTTATTAATTAATGAAGAAGGGTGATTTAAATGATAGTTTGTAGTGTTCAGAAGGTAAGTAAAATGTATGGCGGTAATGAGGTATTTCGTAATCTAAGTTTTCAAATTGATGAGAATGAACGTCTTGGATTAGTCGGGAGAAATGGGAGTGGTAAAACGACCCTATTCAAATTGTTATCTGGAATAGAGTTACCTGACTCTGGGCAAGTTCATTGGAAGAAAGGTTTGAAAATCGGTTACTTAGCGCAAATTCCAACATATGAAGATGATATGACCGTTCTATCTGTATTAAGAACTGCATTTTCATCGTTAATCGAGATGGATGAGAAAATGAAAATGCTTGAACTTGAAATGTCTGAAACGAACGACGAGGTTCAATTAGAACAACTTGTGTTACGTTACGGTGATATACAAGAGAAATATGGATTACAAGGTGGATATGAGATAGAGGCAAGTGTAGAAAGAATAGCAAACGGTTTACGTATTTCAAATCTATTGCAGCAGAAATTTTCTGAACTAAGTGGCGGTGAGAAGACGAAAGTCGGGCTAGGACTGATACTATTGCAGGAACCTGAACTTCTATTGCTGGATGAACCAACAAATCATTTAGATTTATTTGCAGTCGAGTGGTTGAGCGGTTTCTTAAGAGAGTATAAGGGAACGGTTGTTGTTATTTCACATGATAGGTATTTCCTTGATGAAGTGCTAACAAAGGTAATTGACCTTGAAGATGGGGAAATCACAATTTATAAAGGCAATTATACAAAGTTTGTAAAAGAAAAAGAAGAAAGGTTGTTACGTGAATTCCAAGCATATCAAGAACAGCAAAAGAAAATTAAAAAAATGAAAGAAGCCATTAAACGATTGCGTGAATGGGCAAATCAAGCAAATCCACCAAACGAAGGACTTCATAAACGAGCACGAAATATGGAACGTGCACTTGAGAGAATGGAAAAATTGAATCGACCTGTTTTGAATCGAAAGAAAATGAATGTCGAGTTTGAAGCAGGACTGCGCAGTGGGAATGAAGTTATTGAAATAAAAGGAGTAACAAAGGCATTTTCAAGTTCAATAATTTTTGAAGGTGTAGATATGCATGTTCAGTTTCAAGATCGTGTTGCAATCGTTGGTGAGAATGGCACGGGGAAGTCTACTTTACTAAAGATGATTATGAATCAAGAACATCCAGATAGTGGTAGCGTTCAAATCGGTAGTAGTGTGAAAGTTGGCTATTTATCACAACAAATCATAAACAAGGATTCAAATGAAACGGTCCTTGATGCATTCAGAAATACGATCACTGTAACAGAAGGTGAGGCACGAAACATATTGGCTCGTTTTCTATTTCTCGGTCATGCAGTGTTTCGGAAGGTTAATCAACTGAGTGGTGGAGAGCATGTTCGTCTTCGTTTGGCACAACTTATGTATCAAAATATTAACCTGCTTATACTAGATGAACCGACAAATCATTTGGATATCGAATCAAGAGAAGTGTTAGAAGAAGCACTTGAAGAATACAATGGAACAATTCTTGCAGTTTCACACGATCGTTATTTTTTAAATAGGTTATTTACTAAGACATATTGGATTGAGGATGGTAAAATGCATGGATTTTCAGGAGGTTATCAGTGGGCACTCCAGAAGATGGGAGAGAAAAGAAGTCGCATAATTGAGTCAAACGATATTCCTGAAAAAAAAGTGATAAATCATGTTGTACGTGAAGAAAATAATGAACAACAAATTAGCTATTACGAGAAACAAATTGAAGAAATTGAGCTAGAAATTGTTAGGATTACAAAACTAATGGAAGAAGAGGATAATCTTAATGATTTGCAGGATTTATATCAGGAGAAGGATAGCTTAGAGCGGAAATGTGAGAAATACTATGAACAATTAGAGGAATATTTATAAAATCTATTTTTTTCTAGTCTAGTGTCTCATAAATATAGTTGCTATTACATCATTCTTTTGATACCCTTAGTTCAGTTTAAGTTAAACGTCAGACATCCTACAACTAAAAAGGAGGAAGAATGATGAAGACAGCATATATAAACGGTTCATTTTTTACGATGAATGATAAATTTGATGTACATGATAATGGGATGATGGTTACAGATAATACGGATATCATCTATATCGGTGAAAAAAATGATGATATGTTACAACGTGTAGATAAAGTAGTTGATCTAGATGGGAAGTGGGTCCTTCCAGGTCTTGTGAATGCCCATTCTCATATCCATATGACAATCATGCGTGGTATTGGTGATGATATGCTCTTACAACCTTGGTTAGAAGAAAAAATATGGCCGATTGAGCAGAAGTTTACAAAGGAAATTGGTAAAGTGAGTACGTTACTTGGTGCATTGGAAATGTTAAAGGGCGGAACAACATCATTTTCTGATATGTATAATCCTGTATGTATTGATATAGACGAAATTATGAATGAGCTTGATAAGGTCGGTATACGTGGTGCACTTTCACATACTATTTTCAGTAGCGGTACGGACGAGGATCGACGAATAAATTTACAGGAAGCCGAGCGTGTAGCTAGAAAGTATAACTCATATGCAGATGGTCGTTTGACAACAATGGTTGCTCCACATAGTCCATATGCGTGTACACCTGAAGCATTAGAAGAAAGTGCTCGTATTGCGAAAGAAAATGATATTATGGTGCATATTCATCTGTCAGAAACAAATTATGAAATTAAAGATATTGAGCAACGTTACGGAGCTAGACCTGTTGAACATGTCCGTCGTACAGGTATTTTCGATCAACCAACGATAATTGCTCATGGAGTCGTGTTAAATGATGAAGAACGCGCGATGTTACGAGAACATGGTGTAAGTGTTGCTCACAATCCGAATAGTAACCTTAAGCTTGGATCTGGAATAGCAGACATTGTAAAAATGTTAGAAGCAAATGTTCAGGTCGGGATAGCAACAGATGGTGTTGCATCAAATAATAATTATGACATGTTTGAAGAAATGCGCATCGCAGCACTTCTGCAAAAAGGAGTTTATTATGATGCAACAAAACTACCAGCAGAGACAGTATTACAGCTAGGTACACGTATTGGAGCAAAGGCAATTGGCATGCCACATACAGGTTCATTAGAACAAGGCAAGAAGGCTGACTTCATTACGATTGATGCAAAAAATAAACCACATCTTCAACCAGTTGATGCTGCATCTTCTCACTTGTTGTATGCAGCCAGTGGTCACGATGTATCTGATGTATTTATTGATGGTAAAGAGATCGTTCGTGCAGGTGAATGTTTGACAATAGATGAAGAAAGAATTATTGCTGAAGCAAATCGATTGAAAGCATATTTGGTTTAAATTAATATTCATTAAATGATATGGAGACGTAAAAAAGAGCATGGACCTCGTGATAGAGGTACCATGCTTTTTTATAATGAAGAAACAGATATGAAATGTATGTTAATCATATTTCACATTATACAAATCTTCATAAGCACGTGCTGCATCTTGTTCTGTTGCGAAAAGGGCATCGTCATCTTCAATCGTATGAAACGTTTCATGTAAGAAAAGTGCAACTCCATTTGGCTCATGAGGGTGCTGTACGATTTCAGCTTTTTTTATATTAGCAACGGACGCTGTATGAGGATTATGATAGATAACAAAAACTTCATCTCCTGATTTTACGCCTTTCGGGTCGAGTGTATTCATACTTCCACCTCCTGTTCATTATATGAATTAAAATTCCCTGAAAGTAGGTGAAGTATGATAGTTAATGATTTTAACTGCTTTTTCTCATTGTAAGTAGAATTTGTTGATAAGTATTTGCTTCATCTTTCATACCTAATGAGCTATATAGATTTGTTAGAGCATGAACAGGTTTCTCATCTTCAGGACGCAATTCCATTTCCCACTTATAACATTCGATCGCTTTATTAACTTGGTCGAACTCGCAATATAGTTCACCAAGTTGAGCTTGTTGTTCAGGGTCATCACATATAGCTATCATTTTTTCAATTTTACGAATGACAGGGAGTGAATGACTTAATTCTTTGATTGGTTTGAGCCAATTGAAAAGGTAACTTGGTTCATGATGTAGTAATAACTGTTTTGCACATTGATGGACGAGCTTATTTAATGTTTTTGGGTCATCTGCAAATAAGGTAAAGAGGATATGATTCAATCGTTCGATATTTATTTGATTGAAGTCGATGAGGTTTTGATCAAATAGTTGCTTAATTTTTACTTTATTAACGTCTAAGTGCTTGAAGTTATGCTTACTTAGTAAATTAATAGCGTCTACATAACGCTTATCGTGTAAATATTCGTTGAGTAAATCAAGCTGTAACGGCATGAAATCAGGGATATGTTTGTACATTGAGTCTAAGATAGTCACTCTTTCATGTGAGTTATATAGCTTGTGTAATTGTTCATTCAGGAATTGGTATGTTTCATCTGATGGATGTTGAATTACATTATCAATTTGAAGGGCAGCGATTTCTAAGAAACGCTCTTCAGTTGTATAGAGAGAAATGAGACTTTGATAGTATGTTGTTATATTCCGATTCTCAAAGTACTTAATTTCTGCATAAAGAGGATCTGTATTCAAGAGGGTGTTATTGTTACTGTATTGTTTTCGATGTGTTTGAAATTGTAAATTCGAAGCTATATCGTTTGCCCAGTTATTTTTAGGGTTGAAATGTAAAAATATATTAATAATGCGATAAGCATTTTTGAGTTGTCCGTTTCTACGATGGTCATAAAATAGTGTTTGGGTTAATTTTTGTAGCTTTTCTTTTTTTATAAAATTATCGAAATACATGAAGAACAAGGCAATTTCCTGAAAAGTATATTGTTTTTTGCTTTTTTGTAATAGTTGGTTAAAAGGAGAGAATGTGAATGTTGAATATGGTTGTAATAATTGTTCTATGATTGGGTGTGGAGCTGAAAATGTAATCCCTTCTTTTTGCGCTTTGGCAATATAAGAACGTCGTTTTATTTTGTCTGCTTTCTTTCCAGTGAGGAATGAGTTTTTAAAGAAGAATAAGTAATATGTTTCTTGTTGTTCACTGATTGCTTCAATAATCTTCGCATGCCCATACATTGTCAGTCTTGTTATCTGCACTTCTTTTTGGCTTTTCTGCTCGGAAATTCGGATCGTATTCTTCATGTATTTC
>NZ_MJEH01000010.1 GCF_001742425.1 Bacillus solimangrovi | reverse complement strand
CTCCACAGGTAGGATTCGAACCTACGACCGATCGGTTAACAGCCGATAGCTCTACCACTGAGCTACTGTGGAATAATTATAACGACAAGATTTAATATATCACTGATATTTAAATCTGTCAAGCTGTTTTTTTCTTACCAACGACACAAGAAATAATATATCATGGTTTTTTATTTTTGACAATACTTTTTCCACAAAAAAATATCAATACTATAAATTTCTCACATAGTTATCCAAATATAAAAGAGCAAAGTAGCATATATGCAATATGCTCTTTGCTCTTAATAGTTAAATTATGCTTCACCAATTACCGCTTCTGCAATATTAACCGCATGATCGCCAACACGTTCCAAGTTACTAACGATATCAACAAACACCATGCCTTCTTGACCAGAACATTGACCTTCATTGACACGTAAAATATGTTTCTTACGTAATGAGCGCTCCATTTTGTCGATTTTGTCTTCTTTCTCAACAGTTGAACGAGCTGCTGCTTTATCATGATTTTGAAGTGCTTGAATCGCTTCCTTCAACGTTGAAATGGTTAACTCAGACATTTCACTTAAATCTTGCATTGCTGAATCAGTCATTTTTACTTTATTGGATAATTGATACTCAATCAACTCAACAATATTTTCAAAATGATCACCAATACGTTCGATATCACGAACCGTATCCATTAACATAGAATGTTTTTCAGAATCCGCATCTGATAGTTCACTTGCTGATAAATCTATTAAGTAATCAGTAATTTTTCTATCTAAGTTATTTATCGCATCTTCATATTGGAAAACCAATTCTGCATGTTTTTGTTGTTTTGTCTGCATGTATAAACGAGATTCTTCTAATCCTTTAACTGCAAATTCACCCATGCGTAACACTTCTTCCTTAGCTTGATCTAAAGCCAAAGATGGTGATTGTTGAATGAAAATTGGATCTAGGTGTTTTGCTTTAAATTCAACTGTTGTATCTTTACCAGGAATAAGTTTTGTCACAAGTGCAGCAAGCAACGCAACGAATGGTAGTTGAATAAGTGTATTTGTTGTATTAAAGATTCCATGTGCAAATGCTATCGTCATCTGTGGGTTTAAATCCCACTCTATTCTAATCCAATCTATAAATACCGTATAGAACCTTAATATTACTAAGAAAATTGTCGTTCCAATTAAATTGAAAATAACATGAGTTAGAGCTGCACGGCGAGCTGCAACTGAAGCACCAATAGAAGCTAGTACCGCAGTAATTGTTGTACCAATGTTATCTCCAAATAATACTGGAAGTGATGCTTGTAGATTTATTGCACCTTGACCAAATAACTCCTGCAAAATACCAATTGTTGCACTAGAACTTTGAACAATTACTGTAAATGCAGTACCAATCACTACACCTAATAAAGGATTGTCACTCATTGAAACGGTTAATTCTTGGAAAGCCTCTAATGAGCGTAATGGTTTCATTCCAGAACTCATTAAGCTTAATCCATAGAATAATCCACCAAATCCAAAGAGAACTTGCCCAATGTAATGTACTTTTTTATTTTTGAAGAAAAATAGCAATACTGCACCAGCAGCTAAAATTGGTAGAGCATATTCTTTAATCTCAATCCCAATTATAAACGCAGTTACAGTCGTACCAATATTTGCTCCCATGATAACCCCAATTGCTTGTCTCAACGTCATGAAACCAGCACTTACTAATCCAACCGTAAGTACTGTAGTACCTGAACTAGATTGTATTAAAACCGTTACAATGGCACCAGCAAGTACCCCCATAACTGGATTTGTCGTAAACTTATCAAGGATATCTCTTAACTTATCCCCTGCAGACTTCTGAAGACCTTCTCCCATATACTTAATACCGAAGAGAAAGATCCCTAAGCCTCCTACAAACTCAAAAATCATTTTTTGAATATCAAATTCCAAAATTTACAACCCCTCATCTAATGTTTTCGACAAACTTCATCAATAACCTTCACTATTATTGATTATTATCATCTCTTTTGTAAACCACCTTCTTAATAAATTTACACAGAATTTACATTGAGTTAATTTTCCTTTACATATCATATAAATTAATTATTTATCTATTTGTTGTTTTATACTTTCTTAGCTACAATTATCTTGTATTATGAATTGAAATTATTTTTTATTAGATAAGGACGTGCAACGATTTATGAATCTTATTAAAACATTCTTCCAATGCTTTCACGCACTCAAAAAAACTGCACTATTTCGATTCCAATCTATAGGTAAAACAATTGGATTTGTGTTCTTCATGATGTTTTTAACCTCCTTACCAATTGGTCTCATAATGTTTTTCGAGGTAAACAATATCATTAATTACACAACTAATGAATTTATCGAAGACACACCAGACTTCCACTTCGAAAATGGCATACTAATATCCGATATGGATGAGGCAATTATTCAAGAACATGATTCGAATACATATATTTTTGACACAACAGGTAATATTCATCCCAAAGACATTTTAAAATATGAGAATGCTGTAGCCCTTCTTCCAAATGAAGTCATCTATGTTCGAAATGAAAAATTACAAAAGTTTGAATATGATATGCTTTTACCAGAAACAATGACAAAAGTAGAATTTATCGATTTGATTAATAAAGTAAAACAATGGTTGTTTATCATTACACCTTTTTTATTCATAATTATGTACCTTTATTTTACAGCTTTAAAATTCATTGATATTTGTATACTCGCCTTTATCGGTTTAGCTTTAAAGAAATGGATGTACAGGTACCTTAATTACAGTCAACTGTGGAGGATGTCAGTGTATGCAATTACGATACCAACGAGTATATTTTCTTTAAGCCTTGCATTTCAAATTATGATCCCATCAGGTTTTCTTTTCTATTGGTTGTTAGCTATCTACTGCTTAATGAAAGTAATCAATGGTGTTCCGAAAAAGCGCACATGATAAAGTAGATCACGAAGCATTAATTTTACAACTTGACAGTATTACATATTATAAAAAAGACATTGATTTTCCCATGATGAGGGAAATAAAATCAATGTCTTTTTTATCGTTCTATGAAAAATATCATTTAACCTTCTCTAGTTATGTAACTTTTTGAATGTAAAAACTTCCTCCCTTTGTAATATTAATAAATATAACTAGTGATCGATGGAGATGCGGGAACTACTTGCTCATTGATGAAAGTATATTATTTCTACAATTATACGGTTAACTTTTTTAGCTGAAACTCTTTTGTTAACTTTGATATCGAATCTGATAATTCCAATAATTTCAACCCAATTTTATGACTATTATCCATTTGACGAACTTGATCTTTTGAAACAGATTGCATCTCTTCAGCACTTGCCAAAGTCTCCTGTGAAACGGAAGAGAAACTAACGACAGATTTTTCAATAACAGGTAATATTTTTTGCAGTGATTGAACTTCACTTTCAATTAATTGTAAATCTCCGTTCATCCCATTAATTTCATTCATAAGGTCATCAAATGAGTATTTTGATGTTTCTGCAACTTCTATATGGTGGGATATTCCATATAACATTTCCTGAAATTGATTTGAAGCTTCCAATGAAATATCTTCCATTATTTGAATTGAATTAGAAATTTCTGTAGTTGCATCTGACGATTGCTCAGCAAGCTTGCGTACTTCTTGTGCAACAACCGAAAACCCTTTTCCAGCTTCACCAGCTCGCGCAGCTTCTATAGCAGCATTAAGAGACAGTAATTTTGTTTGTTCAGCAATAGCATTAATGACATCAATGACATTTGCAATAGATAAAGAATGTTTTTTAACTTCTTCAACAGTTTTTGCCATATCAGTGAAATCTCGTTCAAATTTATCCATTGTATTAATCATTTCTGCCATCCTGCCTTCACCCTTTTCAGCAGATATATTTATTTTTGAAGCGCTCGAAAATAACCCCTCCATATTAACCAACACATTTTGAATTTGTTCTTTCATTTCACCAAATGTAAATGTATTTTGATCAGATCGAGTTGCAGTGATTGCAGCTCCTTGCTTCACAACCCTAATTGCTTCTGTTAACTGTTCGTTGTATTCCTGAGCGATATTAGATGCATGACGTAAGTCTTGTCCAGTATGTTCCAACTCATCAGTTGTGTCATTTAACCTTAAAATCATTATTGACATTTGTTTCATCATTAAATTAAAACTTTTAATTAATGATGTAACTTCAGGTGTAGAGGTTGTAATATCAATGTGTTGACTCAAATCACCGTTTCTTACCTTCCTCATAACATCCCTTAGCGCAGTAAGAGGTTTTGTAATACTACGAACTAACATCACTATCATTAGACTGGCAATGATAACGCTTATACCAACAACCAAAACATTAAATTGACCTAGTTGATTTATAGGTCCCATATAGCTATCTGTTGGAACTGCTAATAAATAAATTCCACGTAACTCTTGAATACGTTTAAATGCCAATGTATATTCTTCATTATCTATTGTTGTATGTAAAACCCCGTCTTCGATTTTCATTACATCCTTCAAATCGTCTGTAGAAAATTTGATCGTCGAGGATGCACTTATTTGAAATGGAGTTGCTTCTCCTTCTTGAACAAGGAAGAAGTCTGCCTTTAGTCCATCTTGAATTAGTTGTGAAGATTGTGTTTGTATAACTCTACGATTGAGTCTTTTTTCAAACTCTTCAATGTCACCAGCATATGCAAACATTAAATTACCTGCAATTTCTGCCGTTGTATCGACTTCTCTTTCTAACCTATTTTCAATGATTTTCATTGTCAGTGTTTTTGATTTTGAATATGAAACGTAACCAACTGTACTTAATGAGACAACGAGTAGAGTTATAAATAGTATAAAAAGACGCTGTTGCAAACTAATATTTACAAGTAGTTTTTCCCTCATTATATTCGTCAATCTCGCTCGCTTAATAAACCTGAAAGCGTTATTTGACCTGTTATTTATCTGTTCCTTCTTCCTATTCAATAAACGTTTCACACTAATCCCCCTAAGAGCTATTCACCTCAGAGTATGACAAATTAGTGTTAATACAGTGTAAATTCGACATAAACATTTTATTAAGAAATAAAAGGTACAACATGAAATATAATCCAACTCAATACATTCGGAGCAGCTGATTAGCTTTAAAAAATAAAAATTAACACTGTTTAACAAAGGATTGAACATTAGTCTCAATTAATTGGAATTTATCCAGCATTTATTATTTTTTATTAATGAATAAAATGGACAAGCATACAATGTAAAAAAAGTATGTTGGAGGAATTAGTATGAAGCGTATTATGCTAAGTTTGTTAGCAACCTTTATTCTATACTGTGTCTATGCTGATTTAACTATGGGAACTCTTCATAGCGCTACAACTGAATATAAAGCAGATACTACTGATACAAACATACATGCTACAGAAATTACTGTTAAACAAGGTGATACTTTACTTTCTTTAATAGAAACCTTACATGATGGGAAAATCCCCGTTTCAATTGAAACACTTATTCATGACTTTGAAACCTATAATTCCAATGCCACACCAACTACTATGAAGATTGGAGAAAGTTATTATATACCACTATACCAAGACATCAAATCCCCATAACAGAAAGAACTGTGTTAGACTGTAAAGGAAGATAAGTTTCACTACTAAAACTTGTAAATAACCTTTATAATAAATGTTGGAATGAAAACAACACTGCTCAAGGAAAAGTGATCAAAGGAGCGATTGTAATATGAAAGAGCTTGTGCATCGCACAAAGACACGACCGGTCAAAGTCGGAAACTTAACGATCGGTGGTAATAATCATGTTGTCATTCAAAGTATGACAACGACTAAAACACATGATGTTGAAGCAACTGTTGCTGAAATCAATCGACTTGAAGAAGCAGGTTGTCAAATCGTTCGTGTAGCTTGTCCTGATGAACGTGCTGCTAATGCAATTGCAGATATTAAAAAGAGAATTAATATCCCACTTGTTGTCGATATCCACTTTGACTACAAATTAGCATTAAAAGCTATTGAAGGTGGAGCTGATAAAATCCGCATAAACCCTGGAAATATTGGTAAACGTGAGAAAGTTGAAGCAGTAGTAAATGCTGCAAAAGAAAAAGGCGTTCCAATTCGAATCGGTGTAAATGCTGGTTCATTAGAAAAAAGAATTTTAAATAAATATGGTTATCCGACGGCAGATGGCATGGTCGAAAGTGCGCTACATCATATTAAAATTCTTGAAGACCTTGATTTTCACGATATCATCGTGTCATTAAAAGCTTCTGACGTCAATTTAGCAATTGAAGCTTATGAAAAAGCAGCTCGTGCTTTCGATTATCCATTACACTTAGGAATTACAGAATCCGGCACCCTATTTGCTGGAACTGTTAAAAGTGCAGCAGGTCTTGGTGCTATATTAAGTCAAGGGATTGGAAATACAGTTCGTATCTCTTTGAGTGCTGATCCTGTAGAAGAAGTAAAAGTTGCTAGAGAATTACTAAAGTCATTCGGCTTAGCAGCGAATGCTGCAACATTAATCTCTTGCCCAACTTGTGGGAGAATAGAAATCGACTTAATAAGCATCGCAAATGAAGTTGAGGAATATATCTCAACAATTAAAGCACCAATCAAAGTTGCTGTACTCGGATGTGCAGTAAACGGACCTGGTGAAGCACGAGAAGCTGATATTGGAATTGCTGGAGCCCGTGGTGAAGGTTTATTGTTCCGACACGGTGAAATTGTAAGGAAAGTACCAGAAGAAACTATGGTCGAAGAACTTAAGAAAGAAATTGATAAAATTGCTGAAGAATATAGAAAACAGGAAGAAACACAGAAAGCTTGACGAAAATATCGTCAAGCTTTCTGTGTTTTTATATTGCCTAATAACAGCAAGAATTATTGTGTAATTCATCCCGATCTTCACATATATCTCATTAAGTTAAAAAAAAGGTGCTACAAATAATGAGACAACGATAGATGCTGCGCCAACCCCAATTGCCCATGCTCCAAGACTTACAGCTCCTCTTCTTCGTGCAACAAAGCCAACAATGATTCCTGCGGCACCCAAGATGACCGGAAGGAAGAATAATGATAATACAGATAGAACCAAACCGAACATCCCCATACCTCTACCGCTTGATTCATCAACATTCTCATTGTTTCTCACTTCCCGAGAATCAATTGAATCTGCTCCATTCCGACCTACGATATCTACTCTCGGAGCCGCAACCTCGGTTGCCATTTCTTCTGAATACTCATGCTCCGCTGCTTTCATTACTTCTTCTTTATTGTAATGTCGATTTTGTTTATTATCGTCTGTCACTCGAATCCCTCACTTTCTTATATTGAGGAGCATTTATAGTTTAAGGCTTTCGCTTATTTTTATTAGTGACAAATCTTTGTATCCAATCTAAATATGTTACAATACATCATATCTTGACAAAGAGGTGTTTATAGATGAATGGACTTCGTATGGGTATTGATATTGATGGAACAGTAACATGTCCAAGTACTTTTGTTCCATATTTAAATAAAGATTTTAACAAATCACTAACGTTAGATGATATTACGGAATATAATTTAGTTCCAGTATTACAAGAACCTCCAGAAAGAATCGCAAAATGGTTTGAGGAAAATGAGCACTATATATACTCACACTCTCCTCTTGCAGAAGGAGCACTTCAAGTTCTTCACGAATGGGAACACACCCACGAGTTCTTCTTTATTAGTGCAAGAGGGGACTACTTACTTGATATAACAAAAGACTGGTTTAACAGGCATCACATTAATTTTGACCATATTGAATTAATTGGACAACACGATAAAATTGCTGCAACAAAGCAACATAACGTTGAAATTTTTTTTGAGGATAAACATGACAACGCTGTAGATATTAGCGAAGCATGTAATATTCCAGTTATTTTATTTGATACACCTTATAATCGTAGTCCAATTCCCAAAAACGTAATTAGAGTTTCTAATTGGGGAGAAGCTAAATACCGTGTCAATCAATTATTTAAAGGAGAGAACTCTTAATAATTTTAATTAATTCACAAAATTCCTATTTGCAATTAATTAAAAGTATTCAAAAGTTAAACACAATATCAGGTTAAACGATTAGTAAAGATTTACGATTATAATTTAAGCTCAATGAATAAAAAATAATCAAAACAAAAAGCCAATAATCACAGCTGTTTAGCAATGATTGTTGGCTTATCTTATAATTCCACATAGGTCACTCATCATAATTGGCATTTCTGACATTTACCATATACTTCGAATTTATGTCCAGTTATCGCAACATTTCCAAGCTGATGTTGTACTCTTTCCATAGGGCAAGCATTAATTTGAGCAGTCATTCCACATTCCATGCAAATAAAATGATGGTGATGATCATCTGTTGCACATTTAATTCGAAAATGCTTTTCCCCTTCCAATTCAGTTTCCTCTAAAATCTCCAAATCTGCAAACAAAGATAAATTTCGATAAATTGTATCAAAGCTCAAATTTGGATATTTCATCTTCATCCCATCTAGTACATCCTTCGCTCTAATATATCTATTATTACCAACAAAAAAACGCAACATTTCCTCACGCTTAATTGTGTATTTATACCCTTCGTTCTTCAACATTTCTAACGCATATTCTAACTTCAACCCATTCCCCTCCCACGCGAATTAAGTATGCCGAATACGTCTCCACACTATAGCACCAATAAGAATGAATACAGCCAAAATGACAATTGTTCCACCTGGAGCTAAATTAAGATAATAAGCTCCAACTAAGCCACCCATAACTGCTAATTCTCCAAAAATAATAGAAAGAAAAATCGTTTGTTTAAATCCTTTTGCCACGCGAATAGATGCTGCAACTGGAAGTGTCATCAGTGAAGACACAAGTAAAATTCCAACAATTCGCATTGAGGCTGCAATTACAAGTGCAACTACTACAATGATAATTGAATGTACTGCTTTTGTTTTTATTCCTGATGCAATTGCATGTTCTTCGTCAAAAGAAACGGTAAATAGTTCTTTGTAAAATAAAATGACTGTCAAAACAACAATTATTGTAATGACCATTATCATCCATAAATCTGCACGACTAACAGCAGTAACACTTCCGAATAAATAACTGAATAAGTCAGCATTAAAACCCTCTGCAAGTGATATAAAAATGACACTTAATCCGATTCCACCAGATAATATAATCGGAATTGCAAGTTCTTCATAATGTTTGTACACCTTACGTAATTTTTCTATAAACAATGAACCAAGAACTGAAAAGATCATCCCAAAATATACTGGGTTTAAAATTGTTAATCCTAACTTTTTTTCTAATAACATACTTAATGAAATTCCTGCAAGCGTAATATGTGACAGAGCATCAGCGATTAACGATAAACGACGAACTACGATAAAGACACCTAATAATGGCGCAATAAAACCTATCATTAATCCTGTAAGAACTGCATTTTGTAGAAACTCATACTTAAAGAAGCCTTCAATCATGTGCATGTCCTCCATGATTATGTGTTAATACTTGAAGTGAATGTCCATAAATTTGAGACATATTTTCATCACCAAGTTTTTCAAAATCTTCTGTTTCACCATGAAAATGAAGATGTCTGTTTAAACAAGCAACATGAGTGACTTTATCCGTAATTGTACCAATGTCATGTGTAATCAACAGTAAGCTGATTCCTTTTTTTCGATTAAGCTCTTCAAGCATTCCATAGAATACATTCACGTTTTTCGCATCTACTCCAACTGTTGGCTCGTCTAAAATAAGTAATTCTGGTTCACTTACAAGTGCTCGCGCGATAAATACACGCTGTTGTTGCCCTCCTGAGAGCTCTCCAATATTTTTGGATGCGTACTCCAACATACCGACAGCTTCAATAGCTTCATAGATTTTATCCTTCTCTTGTTTTCTCATAAATCGAAAGAATCCTAGTTTTGACACTAATCCCATTGAGACAACCTCAAAAACAGTTGCCGGAAAACCTGTATTGAAACTGTTAGCCTTTTGTGAAACAAAACCTACTTTGTCCCAGTCTTTAAATTTTTGAATCGGTGTGCCAAACAACTCTATTTTTCCTTTACGTGATTTTTGTAAACCTAAAATTAACTTAATTAACGTTGATTTACCTGAACCATTCGGTCCTACCAAACCTAAAAATGCACCTTTTGGCATTTTCAAAGTTATATCTTCCAACACATCTTGTTTTTCATATTTAAAATAGAGGTGTTCTATATTTAATACTGGTTTACTCATTATATCACCTAAATCCACATCTTAATTTGTAATCATTACGATTTAACTCGTTATTCAGTATACTAAACAGATAGACATTTGTAAATTAACTTCAATTGAAACTTCATATAATGACTACTCATTACTATTTAGTTAAAAAAAGCGAATATCTTACATTCCCTAAAAATATAAGCGAATTCCTTATATTTCAAATAGTAATCTATTAGCAAATTAACAAAGTATAAAAAGAAGTTGTGTGATTAAACACACAACTTCTTTTTATTCATTAAATGCAATAAGTTCATTTTCTTTTGCATTGTTTTGGATTTTTTTTGCATACCCACTTTGAGCATGTCCATTTTCCTCAATATACTCTTCCAAACCATAAATCCCTCTGTTATAAGCAGTTAAAGCTTGATCCCAATCACCGTCATAACGTTCATGTAAGAAATTCAAATAAGTTATAGACAACTGAATTGAATAATATGGATTAAACAATAATTCATCCTCATACTCAAGCCCTGCCATATCTGCTATCCATGGAGCTGTATTTTTCATAAATTGTGCTAAGCCGTAGGCTCGTCCATATACTGTATCTGGACCTTGTAGAGTTGGATCAAATCGCTCACCAGTTTCAACAGCGAGTAACTCATATACAATAGATGGATCTACATTTTCTTTTTTAGCTTCATTAATCATAAACAAAGCCCATTCTTCTTTAAACTTCCCGTCACTTTTCTCTACAAAATGATCAGCTAATTGTTCTGCTTCTTCCCATTCTTTGTATGTGGCAATCCCTTGATTTCTCTCATTCTCTTCACTTTTAGTTTGCTTTATAGCATCACGATAAGTAATTGTTTTCTCTTCAAGATCAGATATATCTTTTTCGAGAATAGCTAATTTATGTTCATAATAACTTTGAATCGCAATTACCATACATGCTCCTATAATGACTAGAGACATAAACATATATCTTGGACGATTGATGAAATTTTTCATCTACTGTCACTCCTTTCGAACTCATAGCGATGATTCTATCGGAGATTATACAGTTTCGCAAGGCATATATACTCCTTTTAAAAGGAATATTAGAGGATTGACATGATATAGATAGGGGAAAAGTACCTGATTTCTACTAATGCCTTCACTTTATCCTCTATTCCTCAATCTTGCTAGCTATCCATTTGAATTTCGAAGTATATTCATTCCAATTCAGTAAGTTATTTCACTTCATATATATTAATACTTTATTCATTTAAAGCACGATTACTCATAGTTATCCATATTAAAAACCAAAAAAAGGAAGCAAATCTCGTCATGAGCCGCCTCTTTTTTCAAATTAATGGATTGGTGATTTAAACTTAGCACCTTTTGTTTCTTGTGTATTCATAATCGTAATAAAGGCTCTAGGATCTATATCATGAACAACAGACTTTAACTTCGTTACTTCCAGACGAGTAATAACAGCATAAATTACTTCTTTTTCTTCATCTGTATACCCACCTTTTCCTTTCAGCTTTGTTGTACCACGACCTAATCGATCAAGAATAGCATCTGAAACTTCCTCATAGCGGTCAGATACGATGATAACAGCCTTAGTCTCATCCAGTCCTTGAATGACAGTATCAATTGTCTTAAATGCAATATAATATGCCATTATCGAGAATAAAGCTTGTTCTAGCCCAAATACAAACGCTGCCCAACCAAAAATAAATATATTCATGAACATCACAAACTCACCAACAGAGAATGGAAGTCTCTTTGTAAGTAATATCCCTAAGATTTCTGTTCCATCCATCGATCCACCATGACGGATAACAAGCCCAACACCAATACCAAGAATTAAACCACCAAACACAGCAGCTAATATAGGCTGACTTAAGTCAAATGGCTCTACATGATGAAGGAAACTTTCAATGACAGCCAATGCAATAATCCCGTATATGGAAGATAATACAAACGTTTTCCCAATTTGTTTATAACCAAAATACATAAATGGTAAGTTTAATACAACAACTAATGTTCCAAAACTAATAAGCCTAGATGTTTCTCCAATTAAATAATTTAAAATAATTGAAACACCAATTATTCCACCGTCAATGATTTGATTAGGAACTAGAAAAAGCTCAATTGATATTGCAGCTAAAGCCGCTCCTACGGTTATAAGTAACAATCGATATAATAAATGTGGAATGCTTTCCTTCTTATGCTGTTTCTTCGCCATATTTCCTCCCTAAACACTATACAATCATTCTATATGCAATTAAGTGCTGATTACATTTGACTCAAAATTTAATTACTCACCTTTTACATAGGAGAGTTCATACGTCTAATTAATAGCTCCATCCTATTGTCATATACCCTCCCAGAATATTATAAAACCTTACCGTCCTTTACCATCCTCATAGATACCATATTTTATTTAATTAATTGCCCAAACATTTAATCATATACAAGCACGACTTGATGCAAACTCCCATATGCTATACAAAATTCCGTTTATCTATGTACATGGTCGTTTTTAATACTTCTATATTTTTAGCTTATCACCTTTAAAGGATAAGCCTTTAATTATTTTATTAAAATGATAGGAGATGATTTGATGAACCCCTTTCTCCAAACACTTGTAAATCAAAAGGTAAAACAACTAACAACACAGGAACTCATTCAATATGCTAATCAATATGATATTTCTATTAGTAAAAAAGAAGCCGAGAACATTTTGTCGCTCGTAAAAAAAGAACAAATCAACATTTATGATGAAGCTAAACTGAACAAACTACTTGATAAAATCAGAAATATTGTTAGTGCTGATGCAGCAAATAAAGCAGAAAAACTTTTAACGCAACTCCAGTCTATTCTATAATGTAACTTACTTAGAATATCACCAAACACTAAACTTAACTTCAAAGAAACTGAAGATTTTGCCCTAATGGTTAAGTTGGTCTAATTACACAAATACTGACACCTGTTACCACAATGGTAACTCTACCACTTAAACATTGTAGACTATGCTTAATTTAAGTCGCTGTCAAAGCATCAGCTAACTCGTAGAATAATAATGCTAACATGTAAGAGAGATTTCCACTAACTTAATCATTTGATTTTGTTTAGAAATCATAGTTTTCGCTTCAATTCACTCGTAAGATATTAAGAAGAACACCTCATTTATAATTAAGGTGTTCTTCCAAATATGAACAATAACCTAAGTGGTTATTGTTCGTTTTTTATTTTATTTAATAAATTTTCATCAAACGATTGTTCCATAAGCATATTAATTTCAAATTTATATGGAGGTTTTTTGTCTTTCTTATCTTCACCTACATAAGGTGTTTCTAATATTTTTGGTACATTTATTAATTGTTCATGATGGACAACCTTGCTTATTGTTTGAAAACCGATATGACCGAAACCAATATTCTCATGACGGTCTTTGCTTGCACCACGTTCATTTTTACTATCATTCACATGCAGTACTTTTAATCGGTCTAATCCGATAATTTTATCGAATTCGTTTAATACCCCATCGAAATCGTTTACGAGATCATAACCAGCATCATGAGTATGACACGTATCAAAGCATACTGATAATTTATCATTAAGTGATACACCGTCGATAATTTTTGCAAGCTCATCAAACGTTCTCCCACATTCACTACCTTTACCAGCCATTGTTTCAAGTGCAATTTGAACATTTTGTTCTTTTGTAAGTACCTCATTTAATCCTTCAATGATCTTAGCTATACCTGCGTCAGCCCCTGCCCCAACATGTGCTCCAGGATGAAGTACAATTTGCTTTGCACCAAGCGCATCAGTTCTTTCAATCTCTGAGCGTAAGAAGCGCACACCTAATTCAAACGTTTCAGGTTTAATTGTATTTGCGATGTTAATTATATATGGTGCATGCACAATAATCTCTTCGATACCATGCTCTTTCATATGGGCATGACCCGCTTCAATATTCAACTCTTCAATTGGCTTTCGCCTTGTGTTTTGAGGAGCACCAGTATAAATCATAAATGTAGAAGCACCATAAGAAACAGCTTCTTCACTAGCACCTAGAAGCATTTTCTTGCCATTCATTGATACATGTGAACCTATTTTCATATTACATCCATCTCCCTTTCCCCTACGGAATTGTTCTCTTAGACAGAAGTTTCCCAAAAGATCAAAGATAACGATAAAAGAAATCTTTGAAGATTTTTTTCTACTTATTCCTTTGGTTTCTCTTCATTTTCCTCTTCATCTGATCTACTTGGCGTTTTCTCTTTTTCTTATAACCAGGTTTTACTTTCTTCGATTTTGCAACGATTTTTTGAGCAGTTTTTTCGATTTCATCTTCTCCACGTTCACGCTTTTTCCGCTTATTTCGTGGACCAAGATCAATCCATTCTTGATTACGGAAATCAACATGTTTGAAGCTAACACCCATTTTTTCAAGCTTATTTAATGCATCTTCATCTCTTGCTTCATAGAGTGTAATTGCCTCTCCAGAGAACTCTGCACGAGCAGAACGTCCAACACGATGAATATAGAAGCTTAAATCATGATGTGGAATGTTGGCATTCAATACATGGCTAACTCCTTGAATATCAATTCCACGAGCAGCAAGATCTGTAGCTACAACATATTGGTATTGGGCATTTCGAATTTTTTTCATCACATTTTTTCGCTCACGAGGGTTCAAATCACCATGTAGTCTTCCGACGTTTAAACCTTCACCAAGTAAATAATCAGCAATTTCATCTGCCTTCTTCTTCGTATTTGCAAAAATTATCATCAAATACGGATTCGACATAACTGCTAACTCATGAATTGTTTCCAATTCATTACGATGTCGTAAAGGTACAAGATAATGAGTTATTTTTTTCGGAGTAGGTTGATCAGCTTCTACTTGGAAAAAACGTGGATTGGACATATATTTTTTCATAAACGGCTTCAATTTCTCTGGCACTGTAGCCGAAAACACGAGCATTTGTAACTTATCTGCCAAGCGTGATGCAATCTCATCCACATCATGAATAAAACCCATATCTAACATCATATCAGCCTCATCCACTACAATCATCGTTGCGGTATGAACTAGCAATGCTTGTTCTCGAACTAAATCATTAATTCTTCCAGGTGTACCAATAACGATTTGTGGTTGTTTTGATAACTTATCTATCGCCTTATTCTTATCAGTACCACCTACATAACACCTTACAGATACTTGTTCCTCTTCAGGAAAATGAGCTGCAATCTTTCGCGCTTCATGAAAAATTTGTGTAGCCAATTCCCTTGTAGGAGCAGTTATAATCGTCTGCACTTCTTGAATACTTGGGTTCACTTTTTCAAAAATAGGTAATAAATATGCATGAGTTTTACCAGTACCAGTCTGAGCTTGTCCTACTGCACTCTCACCATTTATAATACTCGGAATAATACGTTCTTGAATGTCAGTTGGCTGATAAAAGCCTAATTCCTTAATTGCATCTATAATAAACGGTTTAAAAGAAAATCGTTCAAATTGAGTTGTTTTCATATATTCTTCTCCTTCATTCTATACTCATTCATTACTTGTCAAACTAACCTTTTATAGAAAATTAAACAACTGTATTGATGGAAGTTTGACTTTATAAAAAGCAATTTCACCTTACTTTGCCGCGGTTGCTCGTTCAAAACTTCATTATACTTGTTTAAAACAGTCTAAGTCTACTCTTCGTTTTAATTATAAGCGAAAAAATGTCTATTACCAATTCATTTCAACTACGTTCACACTCCTATTTATTTCGCATATATCAAGATGTATAACAAAAACATTATCTTAATTTTAATTATTGCTGAAAACTTTATTTTCTATAATTTTATATGGGCATTTATCCATTTTATAAAGATATTACACCAATAATTTTTTTACTCATACTTTGTTAGTAGAAATTAATAGTGAATTTTCATCACTCTACGATAAGGGAGGTCTTTTAACATGTTCGGATTTCCACAGATGCCCCCAACTCCTACACCAACACCGTCACCGTTCTCATTTTTCCAACGACCTATTCCTCCATCTTTACCACCTGGAAATTTCCCAGGTGCTGCTGGAATGGGGAGAGGAGGCGGAATATTGTCCCGAATATTTGGTGGCGGAGCAAGAAATTTGGGAAATATGGGCAATATGAGTAATTTAGGTAACGCAACTCCTATGGGAAACTTAAATAATCTTGGAGGCTTTGGTGGGTTTAGCCGTTTAGGTAATTTTGGTAATGCAGGTCAAGCAGCAATGAGTGGAATGCAAGGAATACCTGGTATGCAAGGAATACCTGGTATGCAAGCAGCACAAGGTGTTGCTAATCCATCAGGACTTTCAGGCTTTTCAGGAATACTTGGCAATTTGCAACGAGGATTAAAAATGGCACAATCTGTTGGCCCGATGGTTCAGCAATATGGTCCGATGGTTAGAAATATTCCATCAATGATCAAGCTATATCAAGAATTGTCAAATAGTGATGATGTAACCGACGAATCATCTAATGAAAACGAAGAAGAAACGACAACTGAGCTTGAAACAAATGAAGAAGCTGAAGAAACGACTGAAACAGACGAAATTATTAAACCAGCGCAACCATCTGACACTCCTGCTAGTATATCTGTAAAAAAAGACGACATTAAAGATGAACCACAAGAAGAAATAGCAGATGATACTTTGGATTTAACTACAATTGGAACGCCCCCACCTAAAAAAGAAATAAAAACGAAATCATCGCAGCCAAAGTTATATATATAACCTTATCTTTATATCGAAACAGCTTAGTTCATAATCAACGCTAATTTCATCAATTCATAAAATTAACGTCGTCACATAATTAAAAGTTTATATAGAATGCTTCCTCTTTAATGCTTAATCAGTTTTGATAAGTATTAAAGAGTTCGTTTATACACCAGTTAAGATGAGATAACTTTTTTAATCTATTGACTGGTGTTAACTTTGAATTCCACATCACTCTCCTTTATAATGAAATTATTGTAAGCTTATCTTTTCACATTAATTCATCATAAACAAAACCCTTAGCTTGAATAACAAAACTCAATCGTAGGAAATAGATGAAGAGATATAAGTGGAAGGTAGAGGAGGAACTTTAATGGAAGTGATTAAGATAGCACCCCGCGGTTACTGTTACGGGGTTGTTGATGCGATGGTTATTGCTCGTAATGCAGCTTTAGATAAAACATTACCACGTCCAATTTATATATTAGGAATGATTGTCCACAATTCACATGTTACTGAAGCGTTTGAAGAGGAAGGTATTATTACACTCGACGGGAAGAGTCGACTTGACTTATTAGATGAAATTAATGAAGGGACAATCATTCTGACTGCACACGGAGTCTCTCCTGAAGTGAAAAAGCGCGCACATGAAAAGGGACTCACTGTTCTTGATGCAACTTGTCCTGACGTTACGAATACACACGATTTAATTCGCCAGAAAGAACAAGAAGGATATGAAGTTATTTATATAGGTAAAAAAGGTCACCCTGAACCAGAAGGAGCGATCGGAGTTGCTCCTGATATCGTGCACCTTGTCTCGAATATCGAGGACGTTGCCTCATTAGAACTTAATTCTAGTAAACTAATTATTACTAATCAAACAACTATGAGCCAATGGGACGTACAAGACTTAGTAGAAGAAATAATAAAAAAATATCCACATGCTCAATTCCATCGAGAAATTTGTATGGCCACACAAGTAAGACAAGAGGCTGTAGCGGAGCAAGCAAAACAAGCTGATGTAACACTAGTTGTTGGTGATCCTAGAAGCAATAACTCAAACCGACTTGCTCAAGTATCTAGAGAAATTGCAGGTACACCTGCATATCGAATTGCAGATATAAGTGAACTGAACTTAGAATGGTTAAAAGATGCAAAAAAAGTTGCTGTGACAGCTGGAGCATCCACTCCAACACCTATCACGAAAGAAGTTATCAAATTTATAGAGCAATTTGATTTAGAAGATGAAACAACATGGGGTACTGAACATAAAGTGTCATTAAATAAAATATTACCTAAAATTAAACAAAAAAAATCATGAAATTCTTTAATTTAGAGTAATACCACTTTCATACATCAAGCATAAATGAAACCATCACAAATTAGACATATATAATTTTCTATACATTTTAAAGAAACTACCGAACCTCCTATAGATATAAGGACTTCGGTAGTTTTTCATATGCTAACTGAACGTAAGCAAAATTTTATACAAATTGAAACGGATCAGTATTCAACTTCGATGTAGTAATGAGTGTCTCATATTTTTTCTCTTCAATAAATGTTTGTAGAATATTGCGAACGCCTTCTTTCATAACCTTTTCTACATTATGTCCAGGGTCTACAATATTAAGATTCTCCATCATCGCGTCGTGGGCAACATGGTAATACATATCACCTGTCACATATACATCAGCACCTTTAAATTTCGCTGACTGCCAATATTTATTACCATCTCCACCGAGAACAGCAACTTTTTTCACTATTGAATCTAACGAACCGACAACTCTTACTCCCTTTACATCAAATGATTGTTTTACATGTTTAGCAAAATCACTTAATGTCATAGGCTCTTGTAATAACCCAATTCGACCTAATCCAAGCACCTGACCTTTATTTTCAAGAGGTAAAATATCATATGCC
This sequence comes from Bacillus solimangrovi, assembly GCF_001742425.1. Lineage (GTDB taxonomy): Bacteria > Bacillota > Bacilli > Bacillales > Bacillaceae_N > Bacillus_AV > Bacillus_AV solimangrovi. The sequence goes on along the minus strand of NZ_MJEH01000010.1, from coordinate 60,543 downwards.
GGCTCTTCATAAGGATGTGCTTTCAACATAGCTGACACAACTGCTTTAATTTTTGAGCGTGGAACAATCGTTTCAATTTTCACTTCATTAACTTCTTCAATTTTTCCTTTTGTTCCTATAAACGGGTCGGTTTGTTCACCAGGCAAAAATGTACCCATACCATTTGTATTGTATGTACAATGACTATAATTGCCGATATGTCCTGCCCCAGCTGTTCCTAGTACCTCACGAATAATTTGCGCATGATCTTCAGGCACAAAGACAATAAACTTCTTAAGTTCATCTTCATAGGTTGGAACTAGTACCTCTGTATCAATAAGTCCTAATGCATCCGCCATTAGGTCATTGACTCCACCATTTGTTACATCAAGATTCGTATGCGCTGCGTATACTGCAATATCATGCTTGATTAATTTTGTTATAATTTTACCTTGCCCTTGGTCAATAATTAGCTTCTTAATAGGACGGAAGATAAGAGGGTGATGAGCAATGATTAAATCGACACCTTCTTCAATTGCTTCATCGACTACCTCATCTAACACATCTAAAGCTACCATTACTTTACGAACCCTTTTGTTTAATGTTCCTACTTGCAAACCTATTTTATCTCCTTCAACAGCTAATGACTTTGGAGAAAATTGTTCGAAAGCTTGAATGATTTCTTGTGCACTCGCAAGTTTCTTCACTTTAAAGAACCCCCTCAGCTAATTGAATCTTCTTATTAATGTTATTTTTTCTTTCTAGAAGTGTGTCACTTTCATCAGCATCTTCCATTTGTTTCATAATTCTTTTCCAATTTTCAAGCTCATGAGCCCATTTTTTTCGGAAAGCTGGATGCTTCTCTTTTAATAATAGTGGACCAAACAATAACATAGCTTCCTCATTTTTTTTATATAGTTCTTTATCCTCGCCTTTTTCAGCAGTTAAAATTTCATATATCTTATCGTCTTCTTCTAGGATTTGCTCTCTAATCAAAGTCCAACCATTTTGTCTTAGCCATAGTCTCACAAATCTTGAACCAACATTAGGTTGTAAAATTAAACGCTGTACACCTTTTAACTTATCTTTACCTTCATTTAAGATGTTCGATATTAATTGGCCACCCATTCCAGCAATAATTACAACTTCCACTTCATTCGGTTCGATTACTGCCAAACCATTACCCTTGCGAACAGAAATATGATCAGTTATTCCACAACGTTTGACTTGGTTTACAGCTGATTTCAATGGGCCATCATTTACCTCTCCAGCAATTGCACCTTTAATCATGTTATTCAAATAAGCATAACAAGGTAAATAAGCGTGATCAGAACCAATATCAGCCACCACTGTATTTTTAGGTATTTCTTCTGCTACTGTTCGTAATCTCATTGATAATTGCATCTCATTCATTTTTTTCACCATCACTATTTTTTCTTTTTTTCTACTATCACTATCATATAAGTATAAATGAAGGTTTGCAAAATGTTCCTTCATACTATAAATGTTAAGAAAGCATTCATTATATATATTTGTTTCTATACATTACTTAACTACATAAAAAAGCTTTTTGTCCAAAAAGAGACAAAAAGCTTTTTTATTGTACGATTATTTTTTCTCAGCAAGCCATTCAGCAAGCATCGTCGCTGCTTCTCCTTGTGCAAGGCCGCCAGGCATGCTACCTTGTCCATTTTCAATAACACCTTTAATCTCATCAGCAGATAAACGGCTACCAACATCTACTAATGCAGGACCTACTCCGCCTTCAAGGTCATTACCGTGACATGATACACATGATGCAGCATAAATTTCTTCTGGGTTTGAAGGTGTTGCTTGTTCTTCAGCTGCTTCTCCACCTTCACCAGGTGGGTTACTTAATCCGTATCCAGACAAACCAATGATAAGAATAATACCAAGAGCCATCGTGATTAAGTAAGGAACAATTGGGTTACGATTCATTCTCTTTCCTCCTTATGTAAACATCCATTCCCTTTAAATTCGCACTGCATGTACTTGCGCGAAACGATAGATTAAAACACCTATATTTTACTGCAAATACTCGTTCTAGGAAAGGGGGTAGGCTTAAGTTCTTAATATTTTTATAAAATGTTCAACTAAATGACATATTATACAGTTGAAATTTAAATAAATGCGCGAAAAAATAAAAAATATAAAAATTTTTATACACATTATATTAATATATTACAATAAAATTACCTATATAGTAAAGGATATTCAAATTTACAAAAAATTATATGAAACTAATAAAATTGCACCTGATATTCCTGCAATAGTTAAATACGTTAACTTCATCTTCCATCCAGCGAATGTCCATAAGCTGCAGTTACTAAGGATAACTGTAATTAACAACCATTTTTCTGCACTAATAAATATTGTTGTGAGATGCACACTCCATAGAAATAAGACAAGTGCTCCAATAATAATTGGAAAATGAACGAATTTGCTTTTTTTACGATAATAAATATATCCACTACTTAATGATATAATGTTAAAAAATACAAAAATAGAGATTTGCAAAAAATGAGATAATTCAGTAAAATAAATGACAAGAAATGTTATTGGTAATTGTGATACGAGCAGTAACATAAATAAATATAATGGAAGATTATTCAAACTACGTTTCTTCCTCATACCGTCTTTCACTGGCTCCTGCTCTTCCTCACCTTCAGTGTATAAATGCAATAAAAAATCACAATATTGCACGGGTAGTAGATTATGCGCTTTCCAATAACGAATCTCTCTTATAATTGTTTCTTTTCGGTCATTCAACATAATCACCTCAAAAGATGTATTGCTAACAGTCTCATTAATTCGAAAAATACTCTTGAAGCTACCTTCGAAAAATAGTTATTAATAAGAATTTATAGTTTTTTCTATGTATAAATTTAAAGTTACATCAAAGAATCGCTTCAGGTTCTGGTAATGTTCGTTTAACCCAATTTATGACGATTAATTTTCTCAGAAAAAATAGTTTACTCCACCACTCATGAAGTAAACTATTCCCAAAGATATTTATTCTAAGAAGTCTTTCAAACGTTTGCTTCTACTTGGATGACGAAGTTTGCGTAGTGCTTTTGCTTCAATCTGACGAATCCGCTCACGTGTTACACCGAAGACTTTACCTACTTCTTCAAGTGTTCTAGTTCGACCATCATCTAAGCCAAAGCGCAAACGAAGAACATTCTCTTCACGGTCTGTTAGCGTATCGAGTACATCCTCAAGTTGCTCCTTTAATAATTCATATGCAGCAGCATCTGATGGTGATTGAGCTTCTTGGTCTTCAATAAAGTCGCCTAAATGGGAATCATCTTCTTCCCCAATTGGTGTTTCAAGAGAAACTGGCTCCTGAGCAATCTTTAAGATTTCACGGACTTTATCTGGAGTTAGCTCCATCTCTTTACCAATCTCTTCAGGTAAAGGGTCACGTCCTAAATCTTGGAGTAGTTGACGTTGTACACGAATCAATTTATTAATGGTTTCAACCATGTGCACTGGAATTCGAATTGTTCTTGCTTGGTCTGCAATAGCACGTGTAATAGCCTGACGAATCCACCATGTAGCATATGTGCTAAATTTATAACCTTTTTCATAATCGAATTTCTCAACTGCTTTAATTAAACCCATATTACCTTCTTGAATTAAATCTAAAAATAGCATACCTCGACCTACGTATCGTTTTGCAATACTAACAACGAGACGAAGGTTCGCTTCTGCAAGGCGACGTTTCGCCTCTTCGTCACCTTGTTCAATGCGTTTTGCAAGCTCAATTTCCTCTGCTGCTGATAGTAAGTCGACTCGACCAATTTCCTTCAAGTACATACGTACTGGGTCATTAATTTTAATTCCTGGTGGAACACTTAAATCATTTAAGTCAAACTCTTCTTCTTTATCTAACTGTTGCATCTTTGGATCATCTTCTGACTCACCGATTACTTCGATACCCTTCTCTTCAAGGTTATCGTAGTATTCCTCCATTTGATCTGAATCTAATTCAAAGGCTGACAAACGTTCTGCAATCTCTTCGTATGTGATTACACCACGTTTTTTACCGATTTCCAACAGTTGTTCTTTAACTTGCTCTAATGTAAGTTCATTCTCTACATTTTTTGAACGAGCGCGTTTTTCAGCCATTAGTTCGCCTCCTTCCAACATTCCAAAACACTCGAAAAGCTAATTGCTATATTAGGTCTACTACTTCATTTTATGCTTTTCGATATTTATAGCCACTCAGGGATTTATCATTATTTACAGTGATGAACGCTTAAGTTGCTTCTTTAGTTCATGCATTTTCATTGCAATCTGGGCAGCCATTTCAAAATCTTGCAACCGCTCAGCTTCTCTCAATTCACGTTCAATATGCTGTATTTCTTGCCACTTAGGATGATTTAAAATCAATCGAATATAATCTTCTAAGGCCTCATCAGAAACCTCTTCACTCACGTCTAACATCGCAATATCTGAAACCAGATTACGAATTTGCTCATCTTCAATCCTTTGCATAAAATCTCCAATATCTAACCTATCACTTTCTTCATAATACCCATACAGCATAACAGCAATTGCGTTATGTACATCGATATTAAATGAACAACCCACTCGCTCTTGAACTTTCTCTGAAATTAAATAATCTTGAAACATGTGAGCAAGTAAATATCGTTCAGCATTATGAAATGCTGGTAATAATTTTTTTTGTATTAATAAAGGCTTCTGTTGCTTATTATCTCTTTGGAATGATTGATTATCCTTTGACTTACGTAATTGATAATAAATGCGACGTTGCTCATCTTTTAGCGTATCTAATGACATTGAAAACTCATCTGCTAATTGATTTAAATAATGCTCTCGCTCAACTGCTTTCGACAAATTCGCAACTTCTGTTAATACCTCTTCTATATATTGGATACGATCTCCTGCCTCTTGAAGATTTTTTCCTCTTCGAAGCATGCGCATTTTATAAGACATGTACGTGACACTTGCCCCTATTACACCAGTTTGAAAGCTTTCCGCTCCATATGCTCTGATGTAGTCATCAGGGTCCATTGACTCCGGTAATAAAGCTACCTTTACTTGACATCCTACCTGCTGCAGAAGCTTTGCAGCACGGTCAGAAGCAGTGATACCTGCGTCGTCACCGTCATAACATATAATAACGGTGTCAACTGTTCGACGGAGTATACCTGCTTGCTCTTCAGTTAATGCAGTGCCGAGTGTTGCAACTCCATTATGTACACCAGCACTCCAAGCAGCAATCACATCTACATAACCTTCAAACAAAATGGCTACGGATTCTCTACGCATTGCCTTTCTTGCAAGGTGGAAACCATATAACGTTTGACTTTTTCTAAATATCGGACTCTCAGGACTGTTTAAATACTTAGGTGAATCGTCTCCTATTACTCGTCCACCAAATGCAATTGTTTCTCCTCGGTAATTCCATATCGGAAACATAATTCTATGTCGAAAACGGTCAACTGCTTCACCATCTTGTCTTGTTGCCAGAATACCTGCTTCTGTCATTTTATTTAAAGAATAGCCTCTTTTTTTTAAAAAGATAGTCGTTGACTCCCAAGAGTCCTGAGCGTAACCAAGACCAAACGTTTCAATTACGTCCCTTGTAAAGCCCCTATCATCTAAATATTCTAGACCTTCCCGACCGTCTTTTGTATTTACGAGCAAATGATGGTAATATTTCTTTAAGAGGTCAAATGCTTTTCGGATTTCATGATTGGCTCCTTCAGAAGGTGTACTCTCTTCTGAACGTTCCATAAGTGGTAGTTCAGTATTACTACGTTTTGCAAGGTGTTGTGCTGCTTCGATGAAATCGAGTCCTTCAATGTTCATGATGAATGTAAGAACATTACCTCCTGAACCACATCCGAAGCAATGATAAATTTGCTTTTCAGGAGCAACAGAGAAAGATGGTGTGTTCTCACCATGGAATGGACATAATCCAAAATAATTACGCCCTTGTTTTTTCAATTGAACATATTCAGAAACAACATCAACAATGTCATTATCTAATCGAATTTTTTCAATAAGTTCTTCAGGTATACGATTTGCCATGAAACTTTCACAGCCTTTTGTTTATTCGTGATTTATTTTTAAATTCCTTCAAATTTCGACAAAGTTTTTTCAAGTTTTATTCGAAATGCCATTCTGTCTTCATTTGTGAATGGTTTTGGTCCTTTACCATATTTACCTGCACGTCTGTTTTTCGCATGAATATAACGTGAAAATAGTGCAGATTCAATATTACTCTCCTCATACTCTTTTCCTCTAGGAGACAAAACATAAACATGTCTCTTTAAGAGTATACTTGCTAAACCAATGTCTTGTGTAATTGCTATATCATTTGAGTTGACATGGTTCATAATATATAGATCTGCCTCTTCTTTATTTGTATCAACATACACCCATTTCCCACCTATAGATTCATTTGCCATATGATTATAGGAGGATACAAAAGTTACGCTCGTTTCAAATTGTGAAGCGATTTCGAGTATGTCATTTTTGACTGGGCATGCATCTGCATCTACAAAAATCGACCCTATTCTTTTACCATATCTCTCTATTCTACATCCCTCCACATAATCCTTCTTTGAAATGCATGTTTTAAATTTCTGAATTTCATTTTACCCAATAATCATATCTGTGAGGATTTTCCTAATTTGAAATCAAAGTATTCTAACATACATATACGTTTTTATCTAGTTTATTCCTTATTTCAAAACTCTAAACCCTCAAGATTCATTTAAATCACAATTTTTCATTATAATATACTTTTTTATGTTTGGCTATTACTTTTTATGTTTATTCAGTAATCTTCTTTTTCATTCATTTGAAGAAAGAGAAAAACACAGTTTGATCGACTGTGTTTTTCTCTTTTAATTTCAGAAGTTGAATACCAAGTGAATAAGTCCTTAAATAAACTTATATCTACGTTTCAAATTATTTATTAGCTTGATTATGAATAATGTTTAAAATGACATTTGCAGTTTCTTCCACTGCTTTATTTGATACATCAATAGTTTTACAGTCAATTCGCTTTACTAACTCGTTAAAATAATTTAACTCTTCCTTTATGCGTTCAATATTGGCATAACTTGCTTTGTCATTCAATCCAAGTGCCTTTAATCGTTCTTTACGAATGGAATTTAATTTTTCTGGGCTAATGCACAAGCCAATACATTTATTAGGATCGACCTGAAAAAGCTCTTCTGGGGGTTCAACCTCTGGAACAATTGGTACATTTGCTACTTTTAAACGTTTATGTGCTAAGTACTGTGAAAGTGGTGTCTTGGAAGTTCGTGATACCCCTACTAACACAAGGTCAGCCCGTAAAATGCCTCGCGGATCTCTTCCATCATCATACTTTACTGCAAATTCAATTGCTTCAATTTTACGGAAGTATTCCTCATCAAGCTTATGTATTAATCCTGGTTCTTGACTTGGGTCACGATTATATACATTTTGCATTTCATCTACCATAGGGCCAATGATATCAACTGCTGGCACTCCCACTTTTGCTGCTTCCTTAACTAAATATTCTCGTAACTCAGGTACTACGAGAGTAAAACCAATGATAGCATCACGTTCTTTTGCCATTGTTATGACTTCTTTCAAAGTTGCCGTATCTTCTACATATGGCACTCGCTTAATATCAATGCCAAATGAATTAAACTGGCTTGCAGCAGCTTTAACTACAAGTTCTGCCGTTTCGCCGACGGAATCAGAAACGACATAGACAATTGAATGATTCATTCCGTCTCCATTCCTTTCTATCAATGTTGTTGAGTCACATTTCTATATCATTTCATCTTTTGCAAGATCAAGCAAGGCTTTTGTCATATTTGTTTTTGTAATTCTTCCAACAACCTCAAGCCCATTCTCTGTTTCTTTAATAACGGGTACTGAATCTATTTGTTTCTCGATGATCTTCATTGCAACGTCAATTAATAGATCATCCTTTTTGCAAATAGAAATGTTAGGCATCCTAGTCATAATTATGTTAACTGGAATTGCATCGAGATCACGCTTCCCGATACTTGCCCGTAATAAATCTTTACGTGATAGGACACCCACCAGTGAACCATTCTTGTCTATTACGAAAAGTGTGCCAACATCCTCTAAAAACATCGAACAAATTGCATCATAAACAGATACACTTTCTTCTACGACAACTGGAATGGATTGATATTCATTTACACGTATTTTTTTGATTTTCTCAGTTAATAATTGAGAGCCCGTTTTACCTGTATAGAAATAACCGACACGTGGCCTTGCTTCAAGATATCCAGCCATCGTTAAAATCGCTAAATCAGGGCGTAACGTAGCCCGAGTTAAATTTAAGCGTTCTGCAATCTGCTCACCAGTTATTGGGCCATTATCCTTAACAATTTGCAATATATGCTCTTGACGTTTATTTAGTTGGATCGTTCTCACCACCTTCGAACTGACAACATTTTCTCTTATAAATATTATAACCCAATTGCCATTTGAGCGAAACAATATTACACACTAATATATAATAAGGATATACTTTTATATACACTACTTTACTTATTAGCTAACCATTACTATCAGTGTAAAAAAGCCTGTGCTGAGACAGGCTTTTTTACAGTTCATTATTTGTTAATGTACCACTCACAATACATATAAGTTTACATTATTTAAACACAATCTCATTAAAATGAGCAAATGAAACGATTGTTTCAGAAATTGCCTTCATAAAACCAAGGCGATTTTCACGAACTTTCTCATCATCATCCATAACCATAATATTGTCAAAATAAGCATCAATTGAAGGTTTTAATGAGCTAAGATTTGTAAATGCGGCTTCAACATCCCCATTTTCAATTGCTTCAGTTAACACTTGTGCTACTAGTTCATACGATTTATATAAGTCATGCTCTTGTTTTTGTTCAAAAAGTTCTACATTATACGTTTTATGATCTGCTTTCTTAGAAATATTCGTAATACGACTCAATGCTGCAACCATTTCTTTGAAAGCTATTTCATCTAATTTTGCATTCAACAATTCAGCTTTTTTCAACGTGATATGAGGCATTTCGATTGGTCCAGCAAGTACCGCATCAATTACATCATAACGAATTCCTTTTTCCTGTAAAATGTTTTTCAAACGAAGTTTGAAGAAATCAATCAACTCTCTTTGCACTTCATTACTATCACGTTTTAACAATTGAAGGTTATTCATTTGTTTCACTGCAGCTTGTAACAGCTGTTCAAAATGGAAGGACCACTCTTTTTGGATTAATATTTGCATAATTCCTGCACCTTGACGTCGAAGTGCATATGGATCTTGAGAACCAGATGGAATTAATCCAATGCCATAACATCCAACAATTGTATCTAACTTATCTGCAATGCTTACAATCGCTCCAGTTTCAGACGTTGGAAGGTCATCATTTGCTGATCGTGGCATGTAATGTTCATTAACTGCTTTCGCAACTGTTTCGTCTTCACCAAACATACGTGCATATTTCTCACCCATCACACCTTGTAATTCTGTGAATTCATAAACCATGTTCGTTACAAGGTCAAACTTACAAATTGCTGCCGCACGATCAACTTTCCCTTGTATCATTTCACTCACTTCTGCTAAAGAACTAATCTGCCCAGATAGATTACGGATGCGACGAACCTTATCTCCAATCGTGCCTAATTCTTCATGAAATACTGTTGAGTCAAGACGTTTCAAAGCTGATTCAATCGTCATCTTCTGATCTTCCTCATAGAAGAATTGACCATCTGCTAAACGCGCTCGTAGAACTTTCTCATTTCCTTTTGCAACCTTATCAAGCGCATAGTCATTTCCATTACGAACCGTAATAAAATACGGTAAAAGTTGACCAGATTCATTTTTCACTGGGAAATAACGTTGATGCTCCTTCATAGACGTAATAAGTACTTCTTCAGGAAGCTCTAAAAATGATTGATCAAATCCTCCGAATAATGCTGTTGGATATTCCACAAGATTATTCACTTCTTCTAACAAACTCTCATCAACACCAATGCTCCAACCATTCTCTTCTTCAAGTTGCCTGAATTGATGACGAATCATTTCTTTACGGGCATGTGCATCAACAATTACATATTGTTCTTGAAGTTTCTCAACATATTGAGACGGTTCTTCAATCATGATTTGCTCACCAAGAAAACGATGTCCTTGTGAAATGATTCCAGTTTGTACATTTGTTATTTGAAAAGGAACAGTTTTTTCTCCAAATAAACAAATGATCCATTTGATTGGACGAGCATAACGCAGTTGATTGGTTCCCCACCTCATATTTTTAGGGAATGTTACATTCGTTATAACATCTTTTAATTGTGATAGGAGTGAAAATGTAGCTTGCCCTTCTGAGTAAGTCTTTACGAATACATACTCTGTACCTTTAACTTCTTTAAAGAAAATTGCACTTGGGTCTACGCCTTGACCACGAGCAAAGCCTTGTGCAGCCTTCGTCCAGTTCCCTTCGTCATCAAGAGCAATTTTTTTAGCTGGTCCACGCGCTTCATCACTAACATCTTCTTGCTTTTCAGACACACCATTTACGATTACAGCTAAGCGACGAGGTGTAGAATATGCCTTGATATCTTCAAAAGATATACGATTATCAGCCATCCAATCTGCTACCTTATCACGAAGTTGATTCATCGCATTTGTTACAAACCGCGCTGGTAATTCTTCTAAGCCAATTTCTAATAGAAAATCTCTTTTACTCATGATTTGCTTCCTCCTCGCCTTTCAACATTGGGAACCCTAAGCGTTCACGTTCTTCAACATACGCCTTAGCAATTTTCCGAGCTAAATTACGTACGCGACCAATGTAACCAGTACGTTCTGTTACTGATATCGCACCTTTTGCATCAAGTAAATTAAATGTGTGAGAACATTTTAAAACATAATCATAGGCTGGGAAGACAAGTCCCTCTTCCACAATACGCATTGCTTCTTTCTCATAAGTATTAAAGAGATTAAACAGCATATCTTTATCTGACATTTCAAATGTGTACTTAGAATGCTCAAATTCTGGTTGATAGAAGATATCACGAACAGTAACACCGTCAGTCCACTCAAGGTCAAACACATTCTCTTTATCTTGAATATAAGATGCAAGACGCTCTATTCCATATGTAATCTCAACAGATACAGGTTTAGCTTCTAACCCACCAATCTGTTGGAAATAAGTAAACTGAGTAATTTCCATGCCATCAAGCCATACTTCCCATCCAAGACCTGCTGCACCTAAAGTGGGATTCTCCCAGTTATCTTCTACAAAGCGAATATCATGTTCTAGCGGATTAACGCCTAACGCCTCTAGTGACTCTAAGTACAATTCTTGAATGTTATCTGGAGAAGGTTTCATGATAACTTGAAATTGATGATGTTGATATAAACGGTTTGGGTTTTCACCATAACGACCATCAGCTGGTCGACGTGATGGTTCAACATATGCCACATTCCACGGCTCTGGACCAAGACTACGAAGTAAAGTCATTGGACTCATCGTACCTGCACCTTTCTCAACATCATAAGCCTGCATAATAATACAATTTTGATTAGACCAATGTTCTTGTAACTTTAAAATCATTTGTTGAATATTCATAATGCCACCTCCAAAATTTTTACACTAAAGTGTATATAAAAAAAGTTTGAAAAAGCAAGTAATTTTGTAAGACATAACTTATCGAGCAATATAAAAACTCTCGTCCCTATGCTCGGTAATACAAGCATAGGGACGAGAGTTTTCCCGCGGTTCCACCCTATTTGCCTTCGATACTGAAAGCCACTTTATTAGAAATGCTCCAGAGCGCCTTTCCTTATTCCTTTAAGACCTGGCTCTCACCACCCCAGACTCGCTTATTCAAAGGTTAATAAGTACTCTTCTCTTTCAACACATATATTAAAATTATCTTTTATTGAATAACAATTACTGTACTCTATCATTTTCTCTCTGAAATCATACATAATTGCGTATCTATTGTCAACTTTCATTTGGAAAATGTGTCAATTGTTCGAGAAAACGTCTTGACTTTAAATAAATACCGCTATGTGCGTCATAATAAGCATTGATTAATTCTTTAAGCTCATTTTTTGTTTTCTGTTGAACAGACACATCCCCTAACCTAGCTATATCAAAAGTATAAAATATGCGGATTAATTTTAACGTTGCTGCACTAACTGCCATACGATACGGGTCAATAGAAAAACACCGATGACACAGAAAACCGCCTTCTCGTACTGAGAAGGCGAAAGTCCCTTCCGTATGTCCACAATTTACACAACTGTCTACATGCGGTGGAATCCCAGCTACGTCCAACATCTTAATTTGGTAGATATTCAATAATATGTCTATATCTACCCCTTCATGCATATACATTAACGTTTGATTAAGCAACTCAAAGATAAACGGATTAGAACGCTTCTCTTCAGTTAACTTATCTGTGAGTTCTGCTATATATGCTGCATAAGCTGTCTTAAAAATATCTTCTCGTATACTTCGGAATGACTGGATGATTTCTCCTTGCTGCATTGCTCCCATACCATTACCTTTTTGTACGAGATAACTTCCATACGTGAAAAGTTGTGTAACGGAAGTTAACCGACTTTTGGGCTTCTTTGCACCTCTAGCCATTACTGCAATTTTCCCTAAGTCACGTGTATAAAGTGTAACAACTTTATTCGTCTCCCCGTAATCATTGGTACGGATTACAATCCCTTCTGTTTTAGAATACACACATGTCACCATCCATCATTCAGAAAACTTGGGTCTCTCACCACAACATATTAATGTTTACTTAATATTTATTTTATGTCGTTCAACTTTTATTCCCTTTTACATTTCCAACTACAAAGTTTCCCCTATGAAAAAGGAGTTTGTATCTCTGCCAGCTCTTCACTTTCATCTTCGGGTCCGATACTGTCTCTCTCAATTTCTTTCATGAGAAGATATATCCCAAGGTCACCAGTTTCGCTAAAAATCTTCCAAGTCAAATCCAACAAAAGAGACCCCACCTTTCATGATTTTTAGAAGATGTTCAAAAAGTTGATCCCACTTTTAAACAATCCGTTTAATACTAGCTGAAACTCTTACCCTTTCTAATAGGTTGACCTTTGCAGCTTGAAAGATGTAAGAGAATATTTGTTAATCATCCCTTAATCGGGTATGTTGAACTTTTATTTTTTAACTGCATAAATGAAAAGCACTCAAAAAGATACCATTTATGAAGATTTAGTAGTCTTCATCACGGTAACCAAAGTCATTCAAGAGGATGTTTTTATTACGCCAATCCTTTTGCACCTTAACGAATAACTCAAGATACACTTTTGAGCCTAACATTGCCTCGATGTCTTTGCGTGCTCGTTTTCCTATTTCCTTTAGCATCGATCCTTGCTTACCAATAATAATTCCCTTTTGAGAAGAACGTTCTACAATTACCGTTGCAGCAACATATACCGTATTTCCATCCCCTCGACGCTCCATCGAATCAATGTAAACAGCAATTGAATGTGGTACTTCTTCACGTGTTAAATGTAATACTTTTTCACGAATGAATTCAGATACAATAAATCGTTCAGGATGGTCTGTAACTTGATCAGACGGATAGTATTGCGGACCTTCTTCCATATAGTCAGTAACTTGATCCAATAATGTTGATACATTGCTTCCTTCTAATGCTGAAATCGGTACAATCTCAGCAAAATCATATAATTCCTTATATTGAGAAATAAGTGGCAATAAATCTTCTGGATGCACTTGATCAATTTTATTCAAAACGAGAAAGACAGGATTTTTTGTCGACTTTAACCATTCAATAATATATTTGTCTCCCTTACCTATCCCCTGATCCACATTCACCATAAACAAGATTAAGTCAACTTCTCTTAATGTTGTTTGAGCTGCCTTAACCATGAAATCTCCAAGCTTAGATTTAGGTTTGTGAATACCAGGTGTGTCAATGAAGACAATTTGACTTGAATCTGTCGTATAAACGCCTTGAACCTTATTTCTCGTCGTTTGAGCTTTATCACTCATTATTGCAATCTTTTGACCGATTACTCGATTTAGAAATGTTGATTTACCTACATTTGGTCTCCCAATAATGGAAACAAAACCTGATCGAAACTGATCGTTATTCATTTAAATCCTCCACTGAAAATGCTCCTGGTAGAAGCTCTTTTACCGTTGTTTCTTCTACATCACCTTTTAAGTTTGTCAAATAAACTGGCATATCAGCAGGACAAAGCTCGGATAATACTTGACGACACGCACCACAAGGCGGCACTGGACGCTCTGTATCTGCAACAACAGCAACTGCTTCAAACTCCTTATCGTCTTCAGAAATGGCTTTAAAGAGCGCTGTACGTTCTGCACAGTTACAAAGGCCATAAGATGCATTTTCAATGTTACAACCCTTATAAATTGTACCTTTACTTGATAAAAGTGCTGCACCGACTTTAAATTTAGAATATGGTGTATATGCTAATTCACGAGCTTCCTTTGCTGCATTTATTAGTGTTTGTTTATCCATTAATAACAGTCCTTTCAATACGATGAAATATCTTATGATGTAGGCAGTAGCTTTACCAAGTTTCTTGCTGTCTACCCTTCTATTCTACATCAAGTTAAAGTTGTTTACATCACAAGTTCGTGACGAAATTAATAAATGGGCGGTAAAAAATGACGCATCCAATGATGAACGAAATAATTGCAAACCAGAGTACAGCTGCTGCTGCAATATCTTTCGCTTGTTTCGCTAGTGGATGGTATTCTTCTGTAACTAAGTCAACCACTCTTTCTATTGCAGTGTTCAATAACTCTAAACTAACCATTCCTCCAATTAAAATGAAGATAACTATATAATCGTTCCTAGGTAGTTCAAGTATCCACGCACCTATCATTACAAGAGTACCTGCAATAAAGTGAATCTGCATATTTTGTTCGTTTTTAAGGCTATTAAAGAGCCCTTGAAATGCATACCCAAAGCTTCTAACAAGTCGATGATATCGCTTACCTAGTGAGTCCATAACCTTCAAGAATTTCCTTTTGTCTTGCGAACATTTCTTTCTCATCACGTTCATTCATATGATCGTAACCTAATAAATGTAATAAACCATGAACACATAAGAAACCTAACTCTCTACTAAATGAATGTCCATATTCATCAGCTTGTACTTTTGTAGTTTCAACTGAAACAATGATATCTCCTAACACTCTTGGCATGTCCATCCCTTGGATTTCCATCTCACCTTCTCCTAATTCTTCAAGTGCAAAAGATATAACATCAGTCGGTCTATCTTTATCACGATAGTCTCGATTAATTGTTTGAATTTCTGCATCATCAACAAATGTTACAGAAATCTCCGCATCCTCTTCTACTCCTTCTTGCTCAGCTGCGTATCGTAATAATTTCTCTACTTGCTCAAGATCAGATTCATTAACAAATCCATTCTCATCTATAAAATCAATATTCATGCTTGTTTCACCTTTTTCTCCTGAATTTCAGGGTATTCTATACGCGAATGAAATATCCCATTTAATGTTTCACACATCGTTTTTGCTGCAATGTCGATCTCTTTTAAAGTGAGATCACATTCATCAAATTGTCCATCTTGCAATCGATCAGATATTATATTTTTAACTAAATTCTCTATTTTTTTTGGAGTCGGATTAGACATCGAACGAACCGCCGCTTCTACACTATCTGCTATGCCAACAATCGCCGATTCTTTCGTTTGAGCTTTCGGCCCTGGATAACGAAAGTCATCTTCACTTACATCTACTGAATTTTCTTTTGCCTTATGATAAAAATATTTTAACAGCGTTGTACCATGATGTTGTTCTGCAATGTCTATTATTTCTTGCGGTAACCGATGTTCTTTTAACATACTTGAACCATCATAAGGATGCGCTGTAATAATTGTTTTACTTAGTTGAGGTGCAATATTATCATGTGGATTTTCCATGTTCATTTGATTCTCAATGAAAAATCGAGGTCGCTTTGTCTTACCTATATCATGATAAAAAGCACCTACTCGTGCAAGAAACCCATCTGCACCTATTGCCTCACATGCTGACTCCGACAGGTTTGCAACCATAATACTATGATGATAAGTACCAGGAGCCTCTGTTAAAATTTTTCGAAGTAATGGATGATTAGGGTTAGATAATTCAATTAGCTTCATCGTTGACAACATACCAAAGCCAGCTTCAAAAAATGGCATTAAACCTAATGTTAGTACAGCTGAAAGAAAACCCGATAATACAGCCATTGTTAAATAACTACCAACTTCCATACTCGTATATTGTCCATTTTTAATCATGAACAAAGATGAAATGACAATCATATTGGCAGCCGAAATGTAAAAACCAGCTTGTAAAATTTTCGAACGGCGATTATGCCTTCTCAAGAAAACAACACCAGACATACCACTTAAAAAGATATATACTCCAATAATATAGTTAAATGGTTCTACAGTTTCTTCATTGAAAATTAAACTTCCACAAATAGCTAAAGTCATACTTGTTAGTATAGCTAACCGTTCGTTAATTAACATTTTCACGAGCATCGTAGCCATCGCAACAGGCACTGCAAATCCAATTACAGAAAAATGTTGGAACAAACTCAAAATCTTCATTAATCCAATTATAATGGCATAGATCAAAAAATATAAAAACAAGTATTTGTTGAAACTATGTGAGTCATTTTCAACTTCACGAAGAAAGTTAAGTGTTACCATTACAACGCTTCCAATTAATAAAACTAATCCAATATAAGGCAACGGATGAATCGTTTCATCTAGTAATCCTACTAAATCAAGTTGACGATATACATCCCTATCAATCGTCTGTCCTTCTTTCACAAGTACTTGTCCAGCACGAATTTTAACAGGCTCAACAGACTCCATTGCCTCTTGTTTCTTCTCTGCAGTACCTTTAACGTCATAAACATAGTTTGGAATAATTGCGTACTGACCAATTACTACCATTGTTTGTTTTAAGTCAGATGGAAGGTTTACGTTTCTTAAATCATTTGCAATAATTTCTTTCTTCTCACCTTCTTCACCAACAGATATACGTTCCTTCATTATTGCTTGTACAGCCGTTATTGTCGTATTCTTTGCAGTATCTAATTGAGCAAGAGAAGAAGTTAATAGATATGTCAACTCCTGATTGGTAAAAACTTGGCTAAATTCCTCACCGATGTCTTTTTGTAATACTTCTAGTTGTTTATCTAACAACACATCTTCAGAATCACTCTTCACACGTATTGCTGAATCAAAAATATCTGATACGATATCAACACGATTTTGAGCATATTCCGTTTTTAAAATATACTGATCCTCAACTGCAGCATCAGCCTCTTGACGTTTACGAACAGTTAACTCCCAATCCTCAACTGTAATCGGTGAGAGAATATCTTTATTTGACACCGAATAGAGTGTAACATTCAATCGCTCTGGTTGAATGTTACTGTATAACGAGACATACAATACAACACATAGAAGTAAATATAAGCTAATTGTGACAATTCGTTTATTTTGAACCTTACGGAAACTATCTTGCAACCACTTTAGTATGTTCATATTGCACTACTCCTCTTCCCCAAATGGTAGGCAGATCTTGAAGTTAGTAATTCTGATTCTAACAGTATGTGCTAATTAATTACACTCTGCATTAAGTTTATAATCAATTGGACAATTAAGCTAGAGGAACAGAAACTTGCACAAGTAAAAGTATTATTCATTCTATACTTAGGCTTAATAAATTTTCTTCGTTTGTAGAGCTGTTCACTTCAGTTAACATGTGATAAAGAGAACCCAACGAAACAAAAGTTCCATTGGGTTAGATTTCGCTTTGTTCATATGCTTCTATTATGCTTTGTACAAGCGGGTGACGCACAACATCTGTGCGTTCAAGATAGAGAAATGCAACCCCAGTTGTTTTATTCAATATTCTTTCTGTTATTGAAAGACCAGATACAACACCTTTGGGTAAGTCTACTTGTGTCCGATCACCAGTAACAACCATCTTTGATTGAAAACCAAGTCGAGTCAAAAACATCTTCATTTGCTCTGGTGTTGTATTTTGAGCTTCATCTAAAATAACAAAAGAATCATCTAACGTACGACCACGCATATAAGCAAGTGGAGCAATTTCTATCGTACCTCTCTCAATTAATCTTTGAGTTTGTTCTGCACCTAAAACATCATTCAAAGCATCATATAACGGACGTAAATATGGATCAACCTTTTCCTTCAAATCACCTGGTAAGAAGCCTAGGCTTTCTCCAGCTTCTACTGCGGGACGAGTTAAAATAATACGTTTTACCATCCCTTTTTTTAAAGCATCTACAGCCATAACAACTGCCAAATATGTCTTCCCTGTACCAGCAGGTCCAATTCCAAAGACTAAATCATTCTTTTTCATTGCAGAAACATATTTTCGCTGACCAAGTGTTTTAACACGAATCGGTTTTCCTTTTGCATTTCTAGTAATTTCTTGTTCAAATAGCTCTGTAAATTGGTCTAACATACCTTGTTGACTAAGCTGAACAGCATATACAATATCACGTTCAGAGATGTTTGCACCTGAACGGATTACTTTCAATAACTGATAGAGGCAATCTTCAACGAGTTTAACTGTTTTTTGCTCACCAGCAACTCTAATTGAACCTCCCCTTGTTACAATTGAAATATTAAGTTTTTCTTCAAAAATCTTCAAATGACGATCACCTGCACCAAATAAGGCGAGTGCTTCATTAGAGTTATCAATTTGTAGATCAATTGTATGTAAATCGTTCACCATGCTTTAGTCTCCTTGAATGATTGGTTGTTCTACTGAGATATTTTCTATTACTTGGTAATGTATTATTAGTTTTACTTTACCATTCTCGACTGATTGGTGCAAAACTTTTTCACCTTTAATCGTAGCATCCTGATCAATTCGATTAAACAGTTCTTTCTTCCCTATTTTTTTTCCTTGTTCTATTGCTGATTTTTTATCATAGTTACGTTGAACAACCTTTTTCTCTAGATAGCTACTTTCTTCATATGTAATAGGTGTTGTCCACTTAAAGAATAACAATGGTGTCTGCTTTTCATTTTGTTCAAATTGCTCATAAGGCACATCACCAAATCCCCATATTGGTATAGATATTCCAGAGACATTCATATAACGCTTCGTAACTTTTTCACCCGTCAATACATTAAATTTCGTCTTCATAGGTATATAAACGGTTGACTGATACCATACTTCTCCTAGCACTTCTCCTTTAGCAGAAGCCATTTTTGTTTGTCCTTCTTTTCCTAATATACCCGAAACGAGTATGTCCCCTTTTTCGACATAATCATTTACTGTCACTAATGGTTGTCCTTCTTCAATAAACAAATCATGAATCACAGCTTGCTTTTTAGCAACTAGGTGTTGCGGACCCTTAACTTCATCAGGTGTCACCCGCTTTTCTTCAACTACTTGAAAATGGTATGTCGTACCTGTTCGTTCTACCCCAAGCCACGTAATACCATCGACACCAATCGTCAAGTCTTGCTGAATGATTGCTGCATCTGGCAATAGAAATAAAGGCTTGCCTCTTTTAACACCATATTCGTCAATCGCTTGACGTAATTTATGCTCAGTATCCGGTTCTGCTCCTTCAATTTCGATATCCCACACCATATTTGATAATAGAAACATTATCATTAATGCTCCAAGTATACCAATTACAAAACCACTATTGTGAAGCATTCTTATTGACCAAAATGGCAAACCTTTTTTCTCAGTGAATCTCATTTTGCATCGATAGTGACGTACAATATGACGCAACTCTTTAATATGCTTTAAATAGACATACATTTCACAACTGTCTTCACTTAATCTGCGTAACTCCCACATTTGAACCCCTGATTTGGCGCATTGGTTTAACAGCGGTTCAATCAAACGCCCTGAAATTTTCACCTTAGTATATCCTGCAAAAAAGGACGTCCAATGATTTTTCAAGCGCTCTCCCTCCCATTACACTCGTTTATATGTAAAATCAAACTTCCTATCACTTTTTTTCGTTAACAAATGTCACTTCATCGATCTTTCCTTCTAACAATATTTCCTCAGGAAGCATCGTCTTTAGAACAAAGTTCTGACCTTTTATTAATAGTTGCCCTTGTTTCAACGATAAGCGCAACTCATTATCAGAAAATACTAATAACCCTCGATGGTTTTCAATGTAAATATGGAGCTGACCGATCATTGTAATACGGGGTAGATCCATGACAACATCAGCAGGAAGTGCTGCCCTTTGCATGACCCAACGTCTAATATTTTTCTGCCATTTTCCCAATCGACGAACCCCCTTTCAACTCATGTTTATGCGAAATCCCTATTTTCTATCACATACATTTTTTAAGTTTATTCAATAAACAATTGATACAACTACTTTGCACATCATATATATCATTTTCTCTTGCATTTATTAGCTCGTATTAACATGAAATAATGAAATACTTAGATGAATTATGATTGAAGGACAAATAAAAAAAACGCTGATTTCTCAGCGTTTTTGTTTTGAACGATCTCTTTTCGTAGCGGGATGTGGATTGTATGCTCGAGGTGGTTGCAGAATCTCAGAGTATACAACACCTTCAACTACTTCTGACTTTGAAAAACTAGCAACATTTACTGAAACTTTCTTTCTTCTTACTTTGCTTTTTTTAGAATACGTTGGTTCACTTCTTTTTTCTACGGTTACCATTTCCTGTTTTATTGCTTGCTTCTTCTGTTCATAGTTATTATAACTTTGAATTGTGCTTGTTACTGGTTGTTCACTTTCTTTAGGATACATGCTTGTTTCAAATATTTCTTTTGCTTGTGTCCATTCTTTTTCAACTTGCGTTGGTATCTCGTTTGTTGTTGTTTCTTTCTTTGGCTTAAGCTCTTCACCATCACCCGCACGTTTGAAAAAGCTATATAGTCCACTAATAACGACTACAATAATAAAGATATTTGAAAATATAAAATCAATAATACTTTCCATTATTGATCACTTTCGTCTTCGTCATTATCCTTCGTTAGCTTTCCAATTGAATCACGCATATCTGTATCAGCTGCAACGTTCTTCAAGTTCATATAGTCCATGACTCCGATATTACCAGAACGTAGTGCTTCTGCCATTGCAAGTGGTACTTCTGCTTCAGCTTCAACAACTTTCGCTTGCATTTCTTGTACACGTGCAACCATTTCTTGTTCTTGAGCAACCGCCATCGCACGACGTTCTTCTGCTTTCGCTTGTGCAATGTTTTTATCTGCTTCTGCTTGGTCTGTCTGTAATACCGCTCCTATATTTTTACCGATATCGATATCTGCAATATCAATTGATAAAATTTCAAATGCTGTTCCTGCATCTAGACCTTTTGCAAGAACTGTTTGAGAGATAAGGTCTGGATTTTCTAATACTTTCTTATGGTTATCAGATGAACCGATTGTACTTACGATCCCCTCACCTACACGGGCAATTACTGTATCTTCCCCAGCACCACCGACAAGGCGTTCAATATTCGCTCGTACAGTAATTCGTGCTTTCGCTTTCACTTCGATTCCATCCATCGCTACACCGGCGATAAACGGCGTTTCAATTACTTTCGGGTTAACACTCATTTGCACTGCTTCTAACACGTCACGACCTGCAAGATCAATCGCAGCACATCGTTCAAAACTTAACTCAATATTTGCTCGTTGTGCAGCAATTAATGCATTAACTACACGGTCAACATTACCACCTGCAAGGTAATGACTCTCTAGCTGATTCGTATTTACTGGAATTCCTGCTTTATGAGCTTTAATTAACGGATTAATTACACGACTTGGGATAACACGACGTAAGCGCATACCAATTAGTGTAAAGATACTAACTCTTACCCCTGCTGCTAGTGCGGAAATCCACAGCATAACAGGTACAAATGTAAACAATACTGCTAATACAATAATAATTAAACCTACAATTAGACCCATTGCAATCATGTTTGGTGTCAACATTTTATCTACTCCTTATTCTTCTTTTTCCAACCTTCTAACGACAATACGTGCTCCAGTTGTTTGGATTACCTTTACTTTTTCATTTATTCCTATAAAACTTCCTTCTGTAACAACATCTACACGGTCATCACCAATAATAACCGTACCAGCTGGACGGAGTGGTGTCAAAGTTACTCCCTCCTTATTCAATAAATCTGTGCGGTTTTCATTTGAAACGTAGCCTTTATCTGTTGATGTTGAGTCAAAAAGGATGATACGTCGAAAGATGCCGTTCTCATAACCAAAATACTTAAACAGAATGATTGAAGCAATTACTGTAACGATAAATGCAATTAAGATTGACATTAACATACCACCTACGCTACTCCCACTTAGAATCAGGCTTACTACTATAGCAGCAACACCCGCTATACCAAGTATTCCACCTGGCACAAATAATTCCAGAACAATTAGGACAATTCCTGCTATTAATAGAATTGCAGTTTCCATTCCTGCTAAACCAGCAACCATATGTCCATAGAAGAAAAGCACTAAGGCTGATAATCCCATCGTTCCCGGTAATCCAAAGCCCGGTGTATACAATTCCATAATAAGCCCTAAACTAGCAATGGATAACAGTATTGGTACAACGATCGGATTCGTAATAAATCTTGCTAAATGTTCAGCAAATGAAACCTCAGTTTCTTCAATAGTTGCACCTGACAGCTCTAGAAAATCTAGTAGTTCGGCCCTCGTTTCCACTACTTCATCTGCATAACCGACTTCCTTCGCTTGTGCTGATGTTAGAGTTAACAACTTGCCTTCCCCCGCGTTATACTCTGGTAAATCTACTGACTTATCTGCCATTGCTACTGCATAGATCGGATCTACTCCATGACTCTGTGCAGCACCTTCCATTTCAGCTCTCCAAAATGACTCTGCCTTCTCTCCAGCTGCATTCCCTTGTTGGTCAATGACAGCAGCTGCACCCATTGTTGCTCCAGGTACCATCACAATATAGTCAGCATTTAAGGCAAGGTAAGCTCCAGCTGATATCGCTTCTTTATTGATGTAAGCAGTTGTCGGTGTTGACGTGTTTTTTAATCGCTTTGCAATCTCTGTTGCAGCTTGAACAGAGCCACCAGGTGTATGCATCTCAAACACGATATGGGCAGCACCGGCTGCTTCAGCTTCTTCAATCGATCGGTCAATAAATTTCGCAAGACCCATTTCTACTTCCTTTTCGATTGGAATAAAATAGACTATTTCGTTGCTCTTACCTTGTACTGCAAATGGCAATATGAAACTAAGACATAAACCCAGCACTAATAACATCGGTAACATAGATTTTTGTCTAAAATTCAATATGTACACCTCCTTATCTAATAAAAGAAGTTCATAACAATGATTTCTTCATCGATTATGACCAGCTTAACATATTTCATGAAAAAGACTGTAACTAATATACGAACAACGATGCAATTATGTTTCAATAATATTTTGCACATAAATAAAACAACACCATAGAAGGTGTTGTTTTATTTATGAAAGGTTCTGCATTACGATCTTATTTACTTGTGACCCATCTGCTTTGCCTTTCACTTTAGGCATAATTGCACTCATTACTTTTCCCATATCAGCTTTTGAAGTGGCACCAACTTCTGAGATTGTTTCTTTAACAATTACGTTGAGCTCTTCATCTGATAGTTGTTCAGGCATATATGCTTGCAACACATCAAGTTCTGCTTGTGTCTTGTCAGCTAAATCATCACGGCCTGCTGCTCGAAACTCGTGGAGGGAGTCTTTACGCTGCTTTAACTCACGGTTAAGCACTGTAAGACCTTCATCTTCTGAAAGCTGATCTTTACCGAGCTTAATCGCTTCGTTTTGCAATGAAGCCTTGACCATTCGTATTACTGCAAGCTTTTGTTTTTCTCTATTCTTCATCGCTTGTTTCATATCGTTATTCAAGCGCTCAAGAAGCTCCATTAGAACACCCTCTCTTAGAATTTGCGTTTTCTTGCCGCCTCAGATTTCTTCTTACGACGTACGCTTGGTTTTTCGTAGAATTCACGCTTACGAACCTCAGCAAGTGTACCACTCTTAGAAACACTGCGTTTAAAACGGCGAAGAGCGTCCTCTAGTGATTCGTTTTTGCGAACGCGAGTAGTGTTAGACATTAAATTTCCCTCCCTCCGAAACAGCCAATCACAATCAGACGTATTATCTTCCTTTAGACACGTCTTTGCTCATTATATAACATCAGTTATTAATTTGCAACAAGATGATTTTTCGTCATACATTGATAACATGTCCATATATTGTAATAGTGGTTTTGAGAAAAAGGCTGGTGATCATTTGACCTTAATTAGTTTTTTTGCAGTTTTTATTGGTATCTTTTTATACGGAATGGTTATTATGCGATATGGCCTTTATAACCTAGCTCAACGGCGTCTACAAAATACTTTGCTTTATCTTACCAAAACACCTTTACGAGGGATGATCGCAGGTGTTTTCCTAACTGCAATTTTACAAAGTAGTTCAGCCGTAACCGTTATGACTGTAGCACTTTGTTCTGCTGGATACCTTTCCTTCGAAAAAGCAATCGGAATAATTTTAGGGACAAATATTGGAACGACCGTTACTCTTGAACTGATTACGATTGACTTTGACAGCATGATTATTCCTATGCTTATAGCTGGAGTAATATTAATAAGTACACAAAGAAAAGGCTGGTTTGAATGTGGTAGTATCTTACTCGGTTTTAGCCTCATTATTATATCAATGTCAGGTTTTTCATCCCTTTCAGACGAGCTACAAGCTACTTCTATTTTTAAAATGTGGCAGCAAGCAAACCCCTCACACTATCTGAGTGGTGTTTTCGTAGGGACTGTATTAACCGCACTTCTTCAATCAAGCACAGCAGTAACAGGAATCGTTATGGCAATAGTAGAACAACCATCATTTCACCTTTCGACAGCCATTTCAATCATGCTTGGAGCAAATATAGGGACATGCATGACCGCTTACTTAGCAAGCATTAATGGATCAGAGGATGCAAAACTAACAGCCTTTGCACACATTTGGCTTAATATAATTGGTGTTGTAATCTTTTATCCTTTAATTCCTTTTCTTACAGACGTAGCACTTATACTTGCCCGTACACCTGATGTTCAACTTGCACATGCTAGTGTCCTTTTTAATGTGCTCGTTTCACTATTATTCCTTCCCATTATCAGACCATTCGCTTCTTTCATTAAAAAACTTCATGGGAAACGTGCAAATTAAAACCTCAAGGGTCATATAATCCCTTGAGGTTTTGTAAATCACGATATTTTTTCATTCATATTTTTATCAGCTAACACGCGGACAAATTCGCCTTCATTAAATGGATAACCAGCTTTCTTAATTTTCACTTTGACGATTTGACCAACCATATCTTCGGTAGCTGGCACTTTTACTTTCAAGTAGTTATCTGTGTAACCAACATACAATCCAGATTTCGGGTCATCTTTAAATAATTCTTCTGGAATAATCTCTAACACTTCACCTTCATATTGAGAAGCATATTCTTTCGCAAGTTGATCCGATAATTCAATTAAACGGTGAACTCGCTCATTTTTCACACTTTCGTCCACTTGATCTTCCATTCTCGCTGCAGGAGTTCCCGTACGCTTTGAATAAGGAAAAACATGTAGTTCAGAAAAACGATTATGCTTAATGAAATCAAATGTCTCTTGGAATTCTTCTTCAGTCTCCCCAGGGAAGCCAACGATAACATCAGAGGTGATCGCCAAACCTGGTAATGCTTTACGCAAACTATCAAGACGTTCTTGGAAGTGCTCCATCGTATACTTTCGGCGCATTCGTTTTAAGACGCTATTTGAACCAGATTGAAGTGGTACGTGAAGGTGGCGCACAACTTTATCAGAACGACCTAGCACTTCAATGACTTCATCTGTAATCTGACTCGCTTCAATTGATGATATTCGAATTCGTTTTAATCCTTTGACTTGCTTATCTAAGTCATCCAATAACTTCGCTAAGTTATAATCTTTCATATCTTCGCCGTATCCACCTGTATGGATGCCTGTTAATACAATTTCCTTATAACCTGCATCAACTAACTGCTGTGCTTGGCGAATAACTTCTTTTGGATCACGAGAACGCATAAGTCCACGTGCCCAAGGTATAATACAAAACGTACAGAAGTTATTACAGCCTTCTTGTATTTTCAAGGAAGCTCTTGTACGGTCTGTAAAAGAAGGTACTTCTAATTCTTCATATACACGTGTTTTCATAATATTACCTACACCGTTAATCGGTTGACGTTCTTGCTTATATTGTTCTATATAATCAAGCATCTTCACTCGATCTTGAGTACCAACAACGACATCAACACCAGGTATAGCTAAGATTTCTGCAGGAGAAGTTTGTGCATAACAGCCTGTTACACAAATTACCGCATCTGGGTTACTACGAACTGCACGACGGATCACTTGACGGCTTTTTTTATCCCCAGTATTTGTTACTGTACATGTATTGATTACATAGACATCAGCACGTTTTTCAAATTCAGTTCTCTCATAACCGTTATCAGAGAAAAGCTTCCAAATTGCTTCTGTCTCATAATGGTTTACTTTACATCCTAACGTATGAAAAGCAACGGATGGCATATTGTTCACCTCAGTAGTTCAATTTGATAAGAAACAGCAGATAAAAAATATAATGGTGCTGTCTCTGTTCGTAATATGCGTGGACCAAATGCACAAGTAATAAATCCTTCTGATTTCAACTGAGCTACCTCATCTTCAGTTAAACCACCTTCTGGTCCAACTACAAGTACAATCTTATCGTCTTTGTTCACATCTTTCAAAGCATTAGCAAGATTTGATGATTCACCAATCTTTGCATCTTCTTCATATGCAACAATCTTTACATCAGCTTCGTTAGCAAAACTGAGCATTTTATTAAATGAAGCAGGTTCATTTACTACCGGAACTGTTTGACGATGGGATTGTTCTGCTGCTTCTTTTGCAATCTTTCGCAAACGTTCTTGCTTTTTTCTTCCCTTTTTTTCATCCCACTTCACTATTGAGCGAGATGCAAAAAAAGGCAGAAACCCATTCGCACCTAGCTCAGTACCCTTTTGTACAATGTACTCTAACTTATCTGCTTTAGGCATTCCTTGAGCAATTGTAACATGAACAGGTAGTTCTTTGTCTTCAGAAAGTTCTTCCTTTATGTTGAGTACAATAACATTACCTTCAATTGCTTCAATCACACATAAGTAGCTTTTGCCTTTTTCATTACAACAGATCACTTCTTCATTCACACCCATACGCATGACACGAGAGATATGATGAGCATCGTCACCTGTAATGGATATAACTGTATTATTTATTTGTGAGCTATCGATAAAATATCGTTGCATATCGGTCACCTGCTCTTATTTCTTTTTTGCAATGATCGCAACCCAATCTTCCATTTGTAATGTTTCTTCAATCACAAAACCAACTTGTTCTAAAGATTGCTTAACGAGATCACGTTTGCCCTTAATAATACCTGAGGTAATGTAGTAACCACCAGTTTTCACAGATTTATATGCGTCATCAATAAAGCGTAAAATAATCTCTGCAAGAAGGTTACCAACAATCACATCTGCCTCACCCGCTACATTATCAAGCAAATTATTTTGTTCAACTGAGATTTTTTCATGCACTTTATTTAACTTAACATTCAACTTCGCACTTTTCACTGCAACTTCATCAAGATCATATGCACGAACTTGTTCTGCACCGAGTAAGGCGGACGCAATACTTAATACTCCTGTTCCAGTGCCCACATCAATAACATTGTCAGCTGGTTTCAAATATTTTTCTAGTGCTTGCATGCACATAACCGTTGTTGGGTGTGTACCTGTTCCGAATGCCATACCTGGATCAAGCTCAATAATCAATTCATCTGTTTCAACTGGTTGATACTCTTCCCAAGTAGGAGTTATCGTAATACGCTCAGATACTTTTACAGGCTTGTAATATTTCTTCCATGCAGTTGCCCATTCTTCCTCATTCACTTCACTAATCTCTACAGTGTTTCGCCCTAAATCAATATCATAAAGCATTAAGTTATTAATACTTTGTTTTATTTCTTCAACGGTTTCTCCTAAGAAACTATTTACAGGAAGGTACGCTTTTAAAATAACGCCGTCTGCTGGATAATCATTGGGATTTAAATCATACATTTCACCAAATTTATCTTCCCATACCTTTACTAAATCCTGTGGATCTTCGATTACAACTCCACTTGCACCAGCTTCATGTAAAATGTAAGACACTGGTTCAACGGCTTCTTGTGTTGTATGAATACTAAGTTCTGACCACTTCATTTGTACCAACTCACTTTATCGATAGATTAGGTTCACACTAGAACAAGTTCTTTTATCTTAACTACACACCTTATGAGCTGAACAACCTGCATGCTAATAATTAACATGCAGGCCTTAGTCCTCTCAGCTCTATAAGATGATGTTCAAAAAGTCCGGGGAAAATAACTGTACTTGAACAGGATGTGTTGACCCCACGTTTGCCACAGGACGTGGCAGGCTTTAGCAGGGCTTCCTTTATAACTTATTCGGCAAATACTAGCTCATATGATGTATCTGCGTCTACAAGTGGTTTCGAAGAAGTAAATTCCTCGATACAAGGCAGCAGAGATGTTTCTCAGTGCAGTAGCCTCACTCCGGTGCCGGGAACTTCGCCCTTTTTGTCCTCCTTTTTGAACACGATCTACAAAAATGCAAAATAACTCAACAATTAATTACCTTTGAATGCACGTTTCATTTTAGAGAAAAAGCCGTCATCTTGTGTTTCATCTCCACTTACATCACCAAATTCCTTTAATAAATCTTTTTGATGATTTGTAAGCTTCGTTGGTGTCACAACACGGATTTTGACGTGCTGGTCGCCTTGACCATAACCACGTACACTTTGAACCCCTTTACCACGTAGGCGGAAACGTGTTCCTGTCTGAGTACCAGCTGGAATCTTCAACTTCACTTTACCATGTAAAGTAGGTACTTCAACTTCGTCACCAATAGCTGCCTGAACAAATGTTATCGGCATTTCACAATAAATATCATTTTCTTCACGCTCAAAGAATTCGTGTGACTTCACATGAAATACAACGAATAAATCTCCAGGTGGTCCACCATTCACACCTGGCTCACCTTGACCTGATACACGCATTTGCTGTCCTTCATCTACACCAGCTGGAATTTTAACATTAATTTTCTTACGCTTTGTAACTTTTCCATCTCCACCACATGTTGTACACTTCTCACGAACGTATTTACCTGTTCCGCTACAATGTTGACAAACACGGCGATTAACAACACGACCAAACGGTGTATTTTGTTCAACATTCATTTGACCTGAACCGTTACAATGTGAACAAGTTTCTGGTTTTGTACCTGGCTTCGCTCCACTACCATCACACGTTCTACATTCTTCTTCTTTCGGAATTTGTATTTCTGTTTCTTTTCCGAATGCTGCTTCTTCAAATTCTAATGTTAATGTATATTGTAAGTCTGCACCTTGTCGAGGTGCATTCGGGTCACGGCGTCTTCCACCGCCTCCAAAGAACATATCAAAGATATCGCCGAAACCACCAAAGTCAGCTCCACCGCCACCAAATCCTTGATTTGGATCAGTGTGCCCAAATTGATCGTATTGAGCTCGTTTTTGCTCATCACTTAATACTTCATAAGCTTCACTGGCTTCTTTAAATTTTTCAGCTGCATCATCTTCTTTACTTACATCTGGATGATACTTTCGCGCGAGCTTACGATATGCCTTTTTGATCTCTTCTTTAGAGGCACTCTTTTCAACACCGAGTACATCATAATAGTCTCGTTTGCTCATAAAACACCCACTCCCGATCTATTCACATAAATTTTATAATATCATCAGTTCTCGATATTTCGCAATAGAATCTAACATTTTCAAGTTAGAAATCAATACAACTAAGAAGTTACTTTTATAACTTTTTAGTTAAAAATGAATCCATCTATTGCTCATACCCATATGTCTTAAAAAAAGTCAAAGCCAAGTGGAACCTGACTTTGACTTTTTTCATCTTTCTATTTTCAAAGCTTATTTTTTCTCGTCATCATTGACTTCTTCAAATTCAGCATCAACGATATCATCATTAGCTTTTGCTTCACCTTGAGCACCTTGTTGTGCTTGAGCTTCTTGTGCTGCTTGCTCATATAATTTTACTGAAAGCTGTTGTACAATTTCTTCAAGTGCAGCTTTCTTTTCTTTAATAGCTTCCAAGTCTGTACCTTCTAATGCTTGTTTTAATTCATCACGAGCATCTTCAGCTTTTTTCTTCTCTGCTTCATCAACTTTATCACCAAGGTCTTTTAACGTCTTATCTGTTGCAAAAACCATTTGGTCTGCTTCGTTACGAAGTTCTACTTGCTCACGCTGCTTCTTATCCTCTTCTGCATTTTCTTCTGCATCTCTTACCATTTGTTCAACTTCTTCATCTGATAGGCCTGAAGAAGATTTGATTGTAATCGATTGTTTCTTACCAGTACCTTTATCAGCAGCAGATACATTCACGATACCGTTCGCATCAATATCAAATGATACTTCAATTTGTGGTACCCCACGTGGTGCTGGCGGAATGTCAGATAATTGGAAGCGACCAAGTGTTTTATTATGCGCCGCCATTTCACGTTCACCTTGTAGAACATGAATATCAACAGATGTTTGATTATCAGCAGCTGTTGAGAATACTTGTGACTTACTAGTTGGAATTGTCGTATTACGCTCAATCAACTTCGTAAATACTCCACCCATCGTCTCAATCCCTAGAGAAAGAGGTGTTACATCAAGTAGAACAACATCCTTAACATCTCCAGTTAAGACTCCACCTTGAATAGCTGCTCCTAGTGCAACAACTTCATCAGGGTTTACGCCTTTATGCGGATCTTGACCTACTTCTTTCTTAATTGCTTCTTGAACTGCTGGGATACGTGTAGAACCACCAACAAGGATGACTTTATCAATTTCACTTGCAGAAAGTCCAGAATCCTTTAATGCTTGACGAGTTGGAGACATTGTACGTTCAACTAATCCAGCAGATAATTCGTCAAACTTTGCACGAGATAAAGACAACTCTAAGTGAAGTGGGCCAGCATCTCCCGCAGTAATAAATGGAAGTGAAATTTGAGTGCTCGTAACTCCTGAAAGATCTTTTTTTGCTTTTTCAGCAGCATCTTTCAAACGTTGAAGTGCCATTTTATCTTTCGAAAGGTCGATTCCGTTTTCTTTTTTAAACTCACTTACTAAGTGATCGATAATTACTTGGTCAAAGTCATCTCCACCAAGACGATTATCACCTGCTGTAGCACGTACCTCGAAGATACCATCGCCTAGTTCAAGAATTGATACGTCAAACGTACCACCACCAAGGTCATATACTAGAATCGTTTGATCTTCGTCTTCTTTATCAAGACCATAAGCAAGTGCAGCAGCAGTTGGTTCATTAATAATACGTTCAACTTCTAAACCAGCAATTTTACCAGCATCTTTTGTTGCTTGACGTTCAGCATCATTAAAATATGCAGGAACAGTGATAACTGCTTTTTCAACCTTTTCACCAAGATAATCTTCTGCGTAAGACTTGAAGTTTTGTAATAAAATCGCAGAAATTTCTTGTGGTGTATATTCTTTACCTTCTACTTCTACTTTGTAATCTGTACCCATATGACGCTTAATCGATTGAATCGTATTAGGATTTGTAATAGCTTGACGTTTTGCTACTTCACCAACTTGACGCTCTCCATTTTTGAATGCAACAACCGATGGTGTTGTACGGTTACCTTCTGGATTTGGAATAACCTTTGCTTCTCCACCTTCCATGACTGCAACACATGAATTTGTAGTACCTAAGTCAATACCAATGATCTTACTCATTGATGATGCCTCCTTTTATTTATATGTATTATAATTTTTAATTGCTCCTTAATAGTTACACGATTAGCGTGCGTTTAGAGCTAGAAATATTGAATTATTACTGGTTGACTTTAACCATTGAAGGTCGAATTACACGGTCATTTAACTTGTAGCCTTTTTGCAACTCTTCAACTACAATATTTGCTCCGTAATTGTCATCCTCAACTTGCATGACTGCTTGGTGAAGATGTGGGTCAAATTCTGCTCCAACGGCTTCAATTTCTTCAAGGCCTTCCTTTTTCAGCCCATCTAGTAGTTGACGATACACCATTTCCATCCCTTTTAGTAAAGACTCATTTCCATCTTTATTAGGATCAACAGCAAGTGCACGGCCAAAATTATCAATCGCTGGAAGTATTTCCTCAATAACACTTTGTGCTCTATATTTACGGTCCGCTTCACGTTCCTTACTAACACGTCGACGAAGGTTATCCATATCAGCTTGAACACGCAAGAAGCGATTATTTAATTCATCGTATTTCCCTTGTACTTCATCTAATTGAGCTTGTTTTAGTGCTAATTCATTATCAAGCTCGTTATCTACAGATTCTACTTCTGCATCAACATCTTCAACAGCTACTGATTCACTGTCAATATCTTGTTGTACTTCTTCAGTGTGCATTTTTTCTTCAGCCATTCACTTCACCTCCCTTAATTAATGTAACACCCGTCATCTTGACAAAAGATACCGTTTCTGTCAAATAAAAAATCAATAATAAGACACTCGCTTTATCATGGTTCTTAATTTAAAGTTATTGTTTAATCAAATGTAACGTATTAATTAATCTATTAGTGGAGATTAAGAAATCTCCACTAACAGATTTCGACTTTTTTAAAGAACAAAATATTACTATTTTTTTGATTTTACACAAAAGAAAGCGATGGAAGAATAACGCTTCCACCTCTATACACTATTGCCATCGTCATTCTGATTGATACAAAGACGTTAATACCTTTGTTAAATCTTTTGAAAAAACATTTAACAAGCTAATCACCTTTGAATATTCCATTCTTGTCGGTCCTAACACTGCAATTGTTCCCAGTTGTTCAGTTCCTACAGAGTAAGAAGCTGTGATGACACTACAATTCTCCATTTCCTCAAGGTTATTTTCTCTACCAATCTTAACCTTAATTCCAGATTCAGAAGTGCGAAATAAGTCATATACAACTTTATCCTTTTCAATAAGAGACATCAATGAACGTAATTTTTGCAAGTCATTGAACTCTGGCTGAGACAACATATTAGTCTTTCCGCCATAATAGACTTTTTCTGCATTTTTATTACCAAAAGTACTACTTAGCATCTCATAGGTTTTCTCATAATTGTTCAGGTGTCGCTGAAGTAAGGACCCTACCTCTGTATTTAATCGTTCTGGCAATTCAACAAGTAAAATGCCTTTCAAGCGTTCATTCAAAATATTGACCATTTTTTCTATATCCGTTGGTTCTATCCCATCTGGAATCGTGATAGTTCGATTTTCTACGTGACCTGTATTTGTCACGATAATCGCTACAGCGGTTTTATCTGATAATGGTATAATCTGAAACTGACGCAAGCGTGTATCAAACATTTCAGGACCAAGTACAATTGAAGTGTAACTCGTGAATTCGGACAAAATTTCCGCAGATTTTTGTGCCACTTTCTCTAATTCAAATATGCGTGATGAAAAAAAATCATCAATTGCATCAAGCTCATTGTTCTTAAGAGTAGAAGGTGACAGTAAGTTATCCACATAAAAACGATAACCCTTCTCTGACGGAATGCGCCCTGAAGAGGTATGAGTCTTCTCTATAAAACCCATTTCTTCAAGATCTGCCATCTCATTGCGGATTGTTGCGGAACTAAACGTAATTTCCTCTTTTTTCGCAAGTGTTCGTGAACCAACCGCTTGTGCAGAATGAATAAAATCATCAATGATAACTTGTAAAATTAACAATTGCCTTTCTGTCAACATATGATGATCACCTCTGTTAGCACTCCTAACTAATGAGTGCTAAATCTATTAATAAGTTACCAAATTCATGATTGAATTGTCAACGCGTTCGCTTCATTCTAAGAAAATTTCTTTTGTATTATACAGTTGCAGTAATTAGTTTACGCTAAAAAACTCTGAAATACTTCATTTCCAAGAAAGAAACCTTCTTTCGTTAAATACACACGATCCTCAGTTTCTTTTAATAGTTGTTTCTGCTTATACTCATTAATTTGAGAACCAAACACTTCGTTAAGGTGCTTACCGTATCGCTCATAGAACCTCGGCTTTGATACACCGTCTGTTTTACGAAGACCAAGAAACATCTCTTCTTCCATCCGTTCCTCCAACGTTACTAAGTGCTCCTCAATATAAGGAAAACCATCATTATTGATTCGATTAATATAATGAGAAAGTGGTCCAGCATTAACTCTTCTAACTCCATCAACATAACTATGCGCGCCAGCACCAAAACCGAAATATTCATTGTTGTTCCAATATGTGATATTGTGTTTACTTTCAAAACCTTCTTGTGAAAAATTGCTAATCTCATATTGATGATAGCCGTTTTTCTCCATCTCTACCATTAATAGTTCATACATCTGTGCTTCTCGTTCCTCTGGTGGCAGCCGCAACTTCCCTCTCTGTACAAGATTGTAAAAAACAGTTTTCGGTTCAATTTGTAACGAATACCCAGAGAAATGCTGGACACCAAGCTTGAGTGCTGTCCTTAACGTCTCTTTGAAGTCTTTAATCTCTTGAGAAGGTAACGAGTAAATAAGATCAACATTAATATTTGAAAAACCTGCTGCTTGAGCTGATTCAATCGTTTCAAATACGTCCTTTGCCTTATGAGAACGTCCTATTTTTTGTAATAATTCATCATTGAATGTCTGAACTCCAAAGCTCAGTCGCTCAACTTTGCCGTCTTTTAACACTTGTAATTTATCCGAAGGAAGATCACCAGGATTAGACTCAAATGTATACTCTAACCCATTCGTTGTAAGGGGTAGAATATACGTAGAAATAATCGAGGTAAGACGTTCAAGTTGTTTAGCATTGAGTGCCGTAGGTGTACCACCACCGACAAAAACCGTCTTAATTCCTTCTGTTTTAAACTTTTCCAATGAATTTTTTATTTCTGTTTCTAAAGCATCTAAATATTCATCAACTGGCTGATTTTGAAGAAATACTTTATTAAAATCGCAATAATAACAAATGTGTTCACAAAATGGGATATGAATATAAATTGATTTTGCCATGCATGCTCACTGCCTTTTTCTTCTGTAATGTATGAAAGAATAAAAACCGCAAAGCAAACTGCTCGCGGTTTTTACTGCTTCATTTCTTTTCATCGCTATCCATTCGTAATACAGCCATAAATGCTTCCTGTGGCACTTCTACTGAACCAACAGACTTCATACGTTTTTTACCTTCTTTTTGCTTTTCTAGCAATTTACGCTTACGAGAAATGTCACCACCGTAACATTTTGCAAGTACGTTTTTACGCATCGCTTTAATTGTTGAACGAGCAACAATTTTTGTTCCAATCGCTGCTTGTATTGGCACTTCAAATTGTTGACGTGGAATAAGCTCTCTTAGTTTATCTGTAATTACCTTACCGCGATCATAAGCAAAATCTCTGTGAACGATGAAAGATAACGCGTCTACTTGTTCACCATTAAGTAATATATCCATCTTAACAAGACGAGATTCTTTATAACCGATTAACTCATAATCAAACGATGCATAACCTTTTGTTTGAGATTTTAACGTATCGAAGAAGTCATACACGATTTCAGCAAGAGGAATTTCATATACAATATTTACACGGATCTCATCCATGTATTGCATATCAATAAAGTTCCCCCGCTTCTGTTGGCATAACTCCATAACTGCTCCAACATAATCATTAGGAACCATTACCGTTGCTTTTACATATGGCTCTTCAATTTTATTAATACTTTGTGGATCAGGCATAAGTGAAGGGTTATCCACAACCAACTCAGTCTCATCTGTTAATTCAACACGATAACTTACACTTGGAGCAGTCGTAATTAAATCAATCTTGAATTCACGCTCAATACGTTCTTGAATAATCTCCATATGAAGCATACCTAAGAATCCACAACGGAATCCAAAACCAAGTGCTTGTGACGTTTCAGGCTCATATTGAAGTGAAGAATCATTTAATTCCAAACGTTCAAGTGCCTCACGCAAATCATTGTACTTATTCGAATCAATTGGATATAGACCACAATATACCATAGGGTTCATTTTCTTATAACCTGGTAATGGTTCATCCGCTGGATTATCGGCACTAGTAATCGTATCACCTACTCTAGTGTCTCCAACTGTCTTAATTGCAGCCGTTAAATACCCAACATCACCTACAGTTAGTTCATCTTGAGGAAGTGATTTTGGTGTAAAGACACCAATCTCAGTTACCTCAAACTCCTTACCTGTGGCCATCATTCGAACTGTATCTCCAACTTTAACAGATCCTTCTACAATACGAATATAAGCAACAACCCCACGGTATGCATCATACAACGAGTCAAAAATGAGGGCCTTAAGTGGTGCATCAGGATCTCCCTGTGGTGCAGGTACCTTGTCTACGATTTCTTCGAGAATTTCTTCAATTCCTATGCCTGCTTTTGCGCTTGCAAGCACTGCTTCCGATGCATCTAGTCCAATCACATCTTCCACTTCTTGACGTACACGTTCTGGATCAGCACTAGGTAAATCAATTTTATTAATGACTGGCAGAATTTCTAATTCGTTATCAAGTGCTAAGTACACATTTGCTAACGTTTGTGCTTCAATTCCTTGTGCAGCATCTACAACAAGAATCGCACCCTCACATGCGGCTAGACTACGAGAAACCTCATATGTAAAGTCAACATGTCCAGGTGTATCAATTAAATGGAAAATATATTCTTCTCCATCTTTAGCTTTGTATTTCAATTGTACGGAATTTAACTTAATAGTAATTCCACGTTCACGTTCTAGATCCATCGCATCTAACATTTGTGCTTTCATTTCGCGCTGTGTGAGCGCATTTGTTTTTTCTAGGATACGGTCCGCAAGTGTACTCTTCCCATGGTCAATATGGGCTATTATTGAAAAATTGCGAATCCGTTCCTGCCGTTTTCTTTTTTCTATACTATTCACATCGATCACTCCTACCAATACGGCAAAGATACACTAGCCTTGATTATAGCAGTAGCGTATGAAAGATTCAATCAGCTTCTTGCCCAAGTATTGATTTATAACGTTATAACAGCCATGAAGTGCTTTTTTAAAACAAAAATTAAATGTTCTATCATCCTGTAAATATAACGATTTTTGTCTGTTCTAATACTATTTCAACATACTCAAATGACGATAGAAAAGGTTTAGGTTATTAGCGTATCGATCCACACTTTTCAAATCAAAACAACTTAACATAAGTAAAAATTGAAGGTTCACTTTATAAGATGTTTATGCAAAGAACACATTCCTTTAAGAAAATAAAAAGAGCAACAATTATGTCACCCTTTAGATTGGTATCATATTTATTATTTTCTCAGCAATTTTAATAAAAATCTCAATAGCGGCTGTAAACACTGATTCAACAACTGAAGCAATCTTTTTACCTAACTCCGAAAAAAAGTTAAAGGTCTCTAATGTCTCCAACTCTTGCCGTTTTTCATTTAACAACTTTGCATCTACTTCTTCACCTAATACAGACGCGTGTAACTCCCCATCATCTGTCGATTCAATACTTACAATCTGTTGCAAGTTAGGATCATCATATCCTCTTAGACTCCTCATACTCTCATTAGCTTGATACATCCCAAGTATTACACCGAAGAAAAGCACTAATCCGAAACTACAACTAACGATGGTAAATTTCCACATTATCCATCCCTCTATTGGCTAACTTTTTCTGCCTGCCAGTAGTATTCAGCGAACACATCTGCAAGCGCTTCTGTCGTCCGATATACTTCATCAAGTGAATTTTCAACGCCACCCATTTCAATTACTAACGCATTCTCCGATAGATCTTGATTGAATTTCCCGTTTGTTCCTTGTCCCTGTTTTGTAGTAATCCCCCGACTTAGACCAGGATATTTCTCATCAAGCAGTTGGTGCATTGTTTTAGCAAGTTGCAAATTTTTCTCATATTTAGCATGTTCTCCACCAATCACAAAGAATGTACGTGCATATTTTTCCTCGTTTATTGTAACCGTTGTATTATCCTTCGTTTGCCAATCACGATGAATGTCGAAGAAATATTGTAAATCTTTATTATTATTTATCGCTTGTTTAATCACTGGGCGTGATTCATCATATGAGCGAGAATAATGGATACCTTTACTTAAAATATTTTGTGTAAAGTCAGTTTTATCCACTACTGTTCCTATTCCCCTTGCCTCTAGTTCTTGTTTCAACCTTTCACCTACCATCGTGACATTAACCTCATGATGATATGCTTCATCACCAGTTTTCGCATTTGGTAAGTGAGGTAAATAAGATTCCCTTGAATGCGTATGGTAAAGAAAAACGACATTCTTGCCATTCGTTGTTAGTACGGGTGAAGGTTTAGGTTTATCCGATTCTTTTAAGCTTTCAAGCGATGCCTCTCGCTCTTGTAATAGAACTTCAATAGGTGGTGCTGATTCAAAAGGCATGTTCGTATAGTCTGTTCCTTCCCCTGCAACAAGGATTTCACCATCATAGATAGAAAAGTAAGGAAGCTCTCTACCTAAAAAACTCCGTGGGTCATCAAAATTTATATTCGTTGCACTTTCAAAAATCATTGATGTTAACTTAGGACTAACATAATCATCTGGAAGTGCTTGTGAGAAATAAGGATTCTCGTATGAAAAAAAATGAACCAAAGACTCTCCCGTCATCTTTTTCGTCCAATTATGTACAGAGGATGAGGATAGTCGATATTCTGGCTTTAAAGAGGTTAATGTTCCGATACATATAAACAGAATAAGCATCACTACTATAAAATAAACAATTAATCGCAAGACATTAGGAGCGTCAATTACAATACCAATCCGCTGCGATCTAAACGACTTCATTTTCCCACCCTCTCATCACTCTATTAGTACAAACTTATGAGATGGTAGAAAAAATAGAACAAAAAAAATCAATAGAGAAACTAGCGAGTGTACATTCCAACATTTTCATCATCTACTTCTTGGTGTAGTGCATCATTAAGACCTTCCGCCAACAAATGTGCCATATCTCCGATAAATAGATCGACTTCCTTCGGTGTAACCATTAAGTTATGACCAATTGGAGCAAGCACCTCATGAATCAAACGCCTTTT
Source organism: Bacillus solimangrovi (assembly GCF_001742425.1). GTDB lineage: Bacteria > Bacillota > Bacilli > Bacillales > Bacillaceae_N > Bacillus_AV > Bacillus_AV solimangrovi. The sequence continues at coordinate 21,188 of NZ_MJEH01000010.1, read as the reverse complement.
TTCTTCATCCTCTAAACCGCCAACAATCCCCATAAATGTTTTCCTATTATTCTCATCAGGTAGGTCTTCTTCAGTTAATATTCTCTTTTCACCAAATCGCAAACCTGCTGGTGCAAGTGAACGAGCAGGACGGCTACCTTCATTCATTTCTTTCCCAAAATGTTTCAAAATAAAATCAATTGCGTCACTAGTAATTGTTACAGCATCTACAACAGTTGGTATACCAATTGCAATAACAGGTATACCTAATGTTTCCTTACTTAATTCTTTTCGCTTATTGCCCACTCCAGAACCAGGATGAATACCCGTATCAGAGATTTGAATTGTAGAATTAATACGTTCAATCGATCGAGAAGCTAATGCATCAACAGCAATAACAAAGTCTGGTTTGGATTTAGCAATAATCCCATCAATTATATCGCTCGTTTCAATACCCGTTAGTCCCATAACACCAGGCACAATCCCACTAACAGATCTAAATCCACTTTGAACTCGCTCAGGTTCAAGTGTAAAAATGTGCTTCGTAATCAGAAGTTGTTCAACCATTAATGGGCCAAGTGCATCAGGGGTAACATTTCGATTTCCAAGTCCTACGACTAGACAGGAATCATCTTTCTTTACACCACAAGCTTTCAAAAGTGTCTGTATTTGATCAGAAAATACTTCCAGTACCTTCTCTTGTACTTCAGTATCCCCATCTCTTAGATCAAGTGCTTCTATCGTCAAATAACGTCCAGGCTTCTTCCCAGTAATTTCTGCACCTTTTTCATCAATTGTAATATCAACTAGCTTCATGCCAGCTTTTTCTCTTTTTTTTACAATTACACCATCAATCGTGCCTTCTTGTTTTATTTTTTTGTCTTGTTGCTCAACAGCAATCTCATGTGCTTCAAGTGCTAAATCTGTTCTAATCATATATTTTGATAAATCAATAGATGACTCCATCAAATGCCTCCTCAATAGGTCTATAAACTACATACAGGATTGACAACTTATTCTATTTTTCACACTACAAACTCAGTAAACTTGTTTTAACTAGATTATAGATTTCAATCACTAGTTATTACCTCGTTCATCTAACTTTTTTTGTGAGAAAAAGTGAAAATCATTACATAATTGAAACGTTAATTTATTGCTATTATCTTCTCCATCTCCCCACTCTTTCATGCACCTTCAATGAAAATCTCGTATAACTCTATTGCAAAGAGACCGCGCGTTTGATAGAATATCATGTGTTCTACATTTATAAAGTATCACTCCATTCAAGGAGGTGAAAGAAATGCCAAACATTAAATCTGCGATTAAACGTGTGAAAACAAATAATGACCGTCGCGCTAGAAACATTGCGATTAAATCAGATATGCGTTCATCAATCAAGCAATTCGAAAAACTTGCTGAAAGCAAGGATGTTGAAAATGCACAAGCTGCACTTCAAACTGCTGTAACAAAACTTGATAAAGCTGCACGCAAAGGTCTTGTACACCGTAACAAGGCTGACCGCCAAAAATCTCGTCTTACTAAGATTTTCAACGAGATTTCTGCATAATTAAAAGGATAAGCTTATTATCCTTTTTCAAATGCATAACAAAAAGAAGCGTGATTGTACGCTTCTTTTTGTTATTGACCTTATCTCATTTCAACCAATACAAACGCTTTACCAATGTATTTGCAACTATTTCCTTAAACATACATTACGCTTAATTAAACTTAACCCTTATGTAATTTCATCATAAACAACTCGACTGCCAACTGTTTATCAACTTGTCCACTTTTTATTTTATAATCTACCTCAGCAATATCATCCATTAATGATAAAAGCTCGTTCATATCAAATGTTGCCACCTTTTGCATCGCTAATTTTACTCGAAAAGGATGGACCTTTAATGTAGAAGCAATTTGATTTTGACCATAACCTTTACTCATTAACCCCTTTACTTGATACAAAAGACGAAACTGTCCAGCAAGTAATGCTAATATTTTCAAAGGCTCTTCTTTCTGTTCAATCATGTCATAAAAAATTCGAAAGGCTCTTTGTAGATTTCGATTTAGTACCATATCTGTTAAATCAAAAATATTTTGCTCTAACGAACGTGCAACAAGCAATTGCACCATTTTTTCGTCAATAACTTGTTCTTCCCCTGCATAAAGTGATAATTTCTCAAGCTCTGAAGCCAAAGTTGTTAAATCAACACCTACAGTTTGAAGTAATACTGTTAAGGCAAGGTCTGAAATTTCTCGATGTCTTTCTTTCAATTGCTGTCGAACCCATACTTGTATTTCTTGTTCAGATAAAGGAGATACCTTAACATATCCGCCTCTCTTTTTAATAGCCTTCACTATTTTTTTACGTTCATCTAATTTTTCATAAGGTGCGATAATAACAAGGATCGTTTCAGGTGAAGGATCATCAATATATTGTTCCAACCGTTTTAAATCATGATCAATTTTACTATCTTCTTTTTGCGCAGTCAGAAATTGCGTTGTCTGCATAATTACAACACGTCGTTCACCCATAAAAGGTAATGTCTGAGCGTCTTCAAGAGCTACTTGTACTGGCACTTCTGTCATATCAAAGTACGAAAGGTTAAAATCAATATCCTCGTCTGTAAGTGCTGCATGAATTAACTTTTGCTTTGTATCTTCTATCAAATAATGCTCTGAACCATAAAATAAATATACAGGATAAAAAATCCCTTGTTTTATCTCTTTTTGCACTTCCATTATATTCACAATTACGTCACCTCAAGAAAATCTTCTCAACAATCGTAATGTCTTTAGACAAAAAGTGCAAGCATTGCCATAATACTTTAGAGCAAATAACGGTCCTCCAAATATAAATTAAAGAGAATTTAATTTTTTTGTGAATGTTATGTGGATTTATATCCTTACTATATGTAAAATAAAAGGAAGAAGCGAAGCAGCTCCTTCCCAATCTATATTGAACGCGAAAGCCCGTGCCCCAGGAAAAACGGACTTTGCAGCGGTACAAAAGGTATGTGTTTATAGTTTAACCACCCGATTTTGAACTATATGTGACAACTCTTGTCAACAAAGGCAAGAATACAAGCACTTCTTTCACTGTTTGTGGATCTTTTTTGCAGCATCGCTTATACTATAGTGGCAATAGGAGGGATACATATGAACGAATTTGAAAAAAATGTACAAAGCAAACGCAATGATGCGATTGACTCTGGTGTCGGATTTATTGTTTCATTCGGATTTTTCTTTACAATGTTTATCGTCGCAACATTGATGAAAATGTTAGGTTAATCATTCTTTAAAAAGACTGCGATAGCGGTCTTTTTTTATTATGAAACAAGCACTACTGACACTGAATACTCAGAGGCTGAACGGGCTGTTCTCTCGTTTATACCTCAGTAGCTTACTTAGTTTTCAAGCTAAAAACTTAAGTAAAGTGGGAACTTGATAATTAGCTCAACACATTTAAACGTATGAAGAAATATCGCTCAGTTTGTTATTCTAATGTATCGTATGGAATAACTGTCCGAAAGGTTCCACGTTTTTTTGAAAAACTCCATTGAATATCTCCTAATCGATCAGTACGAAAGACTCTAATACCGTTTTTTTCAAACCGTTCCAACACCTCTTTATGTGGATGACCATAGTAATTACCCTCACCTACGGAAATAAGCGCAACTTTTACATTTAACCTTTCTAAAAATAATGATGAACTTGATGTATTACTTCCATGATGACCAACTTTCAATATATCCGCCTCTAAATGTGGGTACATTAACATCAATCGCTCTTCTCCTTCCATTTCAAGATCTCCTGTGAACAACCATTTGACTTCCCCTAACTTTGCCCATAACACAACACTGCGTTCATTACGTTCTTTTTCATCCCCAAATGGAGATAAGATGTAAAAATTTATTCCTCCATCTTTCCAACTCTCACCTGCTCGAACTCTCTCGACTGTTATACCTTGATCTTCTGCTAGCAATAGTAACTCTTCCTGCCACTTTTTATCATATGGAGCACCTGCACCAATTAACAGCTTATCGATTTTTAAGTTGTTCATTAAAATATGAGCATCTCCGATATGGTCAAAATCTCCATGTGTAAACATTAACCGGTCAATGGAACGAACACCTTTCGCTTTTAAAAAAGGTAAAACGATATCTTCTCCTATTTGAAAAGAGTTCTTTCGCTCTTTCCATTTTTCATCTTGAAAAGTTACTCTACCACCAGTATCAATTAATAAATTTGTTTTCCGAAAAGGCATTTCAATATAAATACATTCAGCTTGTCCCACATTTAAAACAGTCACTTCTCCAGATGGATCAATGTATGGCAGGTGCCATAAAAAAAGTAACATCAAACCTAAAAAAGACAAGGAACACCATGCTTTACTAATAAAATTTGAGTTTTCCCATTCTGCAAGAAAGTAAATACATGCTAAAAAAAAGAGGATACTCCATATTATTGGTGGTCTACCAAATGTAATAGTAAAAAAATCAAACGACTGTAACCAACTTAATAAGTCATTTGCAATCATTAACATTTTATTAAGTAAGAATAGTAAAGGAAAAGTAATAGGTGGGAAAATGTATAAAAGAATAAAGGTAAGAAACGAAAGGGGTAAAATGAGAAGGGACATCAATGGAACGAACAGCAAGTTCAAAGGAATGCTTAATATAGAAATTTCAAAAAAATTGTATAAAATAATGGGTAATGTCATTAATTGAGCGATGAGTGTTACATATAGACCTTTTTTCACAGATGTGACGGTAACATGAAGAAGGGATGCAGAGGAGATAATAAGACTTAGACTTACAAGGAAAGAAAGCTGAAACCCAACATCAAACACATAATATGGTCTTGTAAGCATCATTATAAGAGCAACTACACTAATACTATCCACTGGAGTAAAACGATACTGAAACCGTATACTCACCATAACACACATCGTCATTAAACCAGCTCTAACAACAGAAGGTGCTGCACCTGCAATCAAAATATACAAAGGGAGCATACATAATAGAACTGTATAAGCTCTTTCTCTCGTCAAACCTAGTCGAATCAACAGAAAAAACAATGCAGTAGTAAGTAAAGAAACATGAAGACCTGAAATTGCTAATAGATGAATGATCCCAAACTGTTGGAAAGATTGTTTCATTTCTTCTAAAAGATTTGACCTCTCTCCAAATATGAGAGCTTGTACAATGCCACTTGAAGGTTGATCGAAATGTTCTTCTATTTTTTTTATACCTAACTGTCGCCAGTAAGCAGGTGACCACTCTAAATTAGAAGGACTGACACACCACTCAGCTTGAATGCTACTTGGCTCTAAAATCCAATGAATATTCTGCCTTCCCAAATATTCATGAGAATTAAATCCGTAAAAATTTTTCGCTTCATCTTGCTCGACTAATTGACCATTTAACTTACAAAACATCCCTACTCGTAACTGTTCAAGTTGTTTCAACTCATCATTTAATGAAAGACGATAGGAAACAATGACTACTTCGTTATGTTCGTTTTCTTTAAAATAAAACCGTAACCTATCCCCATTAAGATTTGGTATAGACGTTATTTCGCCAACAAATTTTGTAGTTTCTGACGTTATTTTTGTTTGGTGAAGGCTTTGATACATGAAGGTATATCCAATAAAAAAGCAGAAGGTAAGGAGCATAAAAAATACGAAGATTTGAGATTGCCTTTTAAAGATGTAAATGACATACAAAATAAATAACATACATACGAACCATTGATAAGAAATAGATAACCAAACACCAAATACAGCACTTATTCCTATATACAATAGTTTTCCGTCCAAACCACCCCTCCTTTTCTATTTAGACTAATCACAGAGGAACGTAGAATAAAAACTTAAATTCATATGCTTAAGATCGTAGTGAATGAAACTAACCAGTTATGGAAGTTACGCTTTCTAATATCAAAACAAAGTGCAACTTCCTACCACCACTGATCGTTACTTCCCACAGACATAATTGACTTATAAAATATCTATTATGAGTAACTTGTAAACAATTGATTTGCTTGCTCATGTAATTGACGAATGTCTAATTCAGTTGTACCTGTTTGTGCAAGTTTTTGTATGAGCATTGATACAAACTCTAGCTTCTCATGATTTTTCAAGTCAATAATCATTTCATCTAATTCAACTTGTTCAACACGTACGCCCGATTGCTTGAATAACTCTTCTGCATATGGGTGATTTTTATAATTTTTCGAATAGTACACCGTTTGTATACCAGCTTGTATTAATGCTTTTGTACAATGGATGCAAGGAAAATGTGTAACATAAATTTCTGCTCCTTCTGTTGGCACTCCAAACTTAGCACATTGTAATAAGGCATTCATCTCTGCATGAATCGTACGTACACAATGACTATCAATAACGTAACAGCCTTCATCTGTGCAATGTACACCACCCGAAACCGAACCATTATACCCTCCAGCAATCATACGTTTATCCCTAACAATTGTTGCTCCAACACTTAATCTCGTACAAGTACTACGAAGTGCTAGCAAATGACTTTGTGCCATGAAGTATTGATCCCAAGATATGCGTTCCATATTGTTATCCCCCAATTTCAAATACACTGTTGTCTCTTACGTTCAAGTGTACAAATTTTCAATAAGACTCGTCAATCAATTTATCACGTGCTAACACTGAAAGGCTTTAAAAGCTCTAAAAAATAAAAGCATTATCTTACGCTTGTACTAAAAAATTTTAGCGAAGATCTCATTCACTCAAACTAAGTATCGATAGTTAGTAAAGTCATCCGTTACTTACCGTACAGTAATCTCATCTTGTATTTTACTAAACGTTCCTTCACCAATACCTGCCACATCGAGAATCGATTCGATATTTTTAAATTCACCATTTTGATCACGATAATCTACGATCGCTTTTGCCTTTGAAGGACCAATTCCTGAAAGTTGTTGCAAATCTTCAACATCTGTACGGTTAATATTTATTTTCCCACCATTCTCTTTAAACGACTGTTCTATCAAAACTTCTCCTTCCTCGGGTACGAAGATGACCATTTCATCAACAAGTTTCTGTGCTAGATTAATCTGTGATTCATCCGCCTTTTCTTTAAACCCACCCGCCATCTGAATGCCATCCACTACTCTAGCATCATTTACAACTTCATAAACTCCCGGATTCATAACAGCTCCTTTTATATCAACGATTATTGTATGTGTAATATCTTCTTCCCGATTTGTCTCACTTTCTTTTTCATCTATAAATAGTTCTTCTGGTAAATCATCATCTTGTACAGGACGATACACTAATAAACCTAGACAAAAAATTATACTGGCAATAATTATGAGTAACCACTTTTTATGTTCTTGTAAATATTTACGACGCATTCTGTACTCCTTTGCATTTATGTTTCATATTTTATAAGTATCGCTCATATATTTTAGGAGAGAATTTCTTTCACGAAGGAGGGGCTCGATCACATGAGAATTGGACTAATTGGCACCGGAAATATGGGAACAATTTTGACAGAGGCATTCGCAGAAAGCTTATCTATTTCTTGTGAAAATATAATAATTACAAATCGAACGATATCAAAAGCAGAACGAATTAAACAACATTATCCGACTATACATGTAAGACCATCCGCCCACGAGGTTATCGCTGAAGCAGATTATATTTTTTTATGCGTTAAACCACTTGAAATCCATCCATTATTAAGGGAAATTAACCCTGAACTGTTACAAAATAAATGTTTCATTTCTATCACAAGCCCTGTTCACACGGATGAACTTGAACAGCTCATAAACTGTCCCGTAGTGCGTGCAGTTCCAAGTATAACGAATCGCTCACTTAGTGGTACTACACTAGTAACATTTGGACAATTATGCAATGAGCAACAAAAGAAAGATGTCTTGTATATGCTTCAAGAAATTTCTACTCCTGTTCAAATTGACAATAATGTCATAAGGATAGCTTCTGATCTTGCAAGTTGTGGGCCTGCGTTTTTCAGTTATTTAGCTCAATCTTACGTCGATGCTGCTGTAGAAAATACTGAAATTACAAAAGAACAGGCAACTATGTTAACTAGTAATATGTTAATCGGCTTAGGAAAACTTCTTGAAAAGCAAATCTACACGTTACCTTCCTTAGAAGAGAAGGTATGTGTGAAGGGCGGTGTAACTGGAAAAGGAATAGAAGTATTAGAGAAGTACGCATTGCAAATGTTCGAAGAGTTGGTGGCAGTGACACATGAAAAATATGAAATTGACAGGGATGAGGTTACGCAGCAGTTTCATTCTCGAACACAATAAAGAGGAAAAAACTATACTGTCCATTTCATTTTTCGACAGACAAGCAACTATTCCTGCAACAAAAAACCCCATAAATTCGTTCATGAAACAACATTTGTATCAGAAACGTGTCTATGGGGTCTTTCTCATATCTTTTTTTTCGCTATAAAAATCACTCGTTCTGCATTATCTGAATAATTATTCTGGAAATCGTAAAGCTTGCCCTCTAACTGAAAGCCTGTTTCATTTAGAAGTCTTTCATATACATCCTCTTCGAAAGTTCGTTGAATGTGTGTCTCATCAAATCGTTTATAATTATTCCCTTCACGCACAAAAAATGTTAAGTCATGCTCAACGGTTAACAGAGTTTCCCCTTCATAACATTGCCAGATAAAAGAAAGATCATCGTCATTGGAAGCATATGTTTGTCCAATAAATAATTCTCTTATCTTATAAGTGGAATGCACGTCAAACATAAACAGACCATCCTCTTTTAAAAATGAATGAATATTTATAAATGCTCGTTTCACATCTTCTTCTGCTTCCAAGTAATTCAAAGAATCACAATAGATAACAATTAAATCAAAAGGATTAAAGCCAGTTAATTGCCTCATATCTTGCTTAAAAAAATCTATTATTTGTTTCTCATGGACAGCCTTTTCTTGTGCAACAGCTAACATATCATCTGATAAATCTACACCGGATACATTCCACCCTTGCTTAGAAAGGCGAATAGACAACTCTCCTGTTCCACAGGCCAAATCAAGTAAACGATTCCCACTAATTCCATATTGGTCTGCCATTCTTCTTGTGAGCTTCAACCAATCATCATATGGTGCGTCTTGCATAAGTTTATCATATAAATATGCAAAAGCTTGGTATGCCATGATTTCCCCCCTTTTATCCATTTTGTTAAGTCAGCTACAACTCAATAGTCCATCGTCAACATCTATATAAATGTTCTGATGAACATATTGTCTTTAACAATCTTGAAACTTAACTTATAACCTTTAGTTGATAACACTTGTAGCTAAACATCTTTAAATATAATATTTTCTTATTTTGCAAAGAAAACTCGGCACATAGCCGAGTCTTCAATCATTGATAAAGTTCTTCTCCAATATCTTCATATGGAGCATCTCCCCACAGACGCTCAAGGTTATAATAATTACGCTCCTCACGATGGAAGATATGTGCAACAACATCACCTAAATCAACAAGAACCCAACGAGCATCATCAAATCCTTCAAGACGCTTCACGTTAATTTCTGCCTCATTCGCCTTCTCTTTCATCTCTCTTGCAATAGCCTGTACTTGTTTCTCAGAATTACCGTGACAAATTATAAAATAATCTGCAATTAGTGAAATACCTTTCATGTTTAGTACAACAATATCTTCTGCTCTTTTATCATCTGCTGCTTTTGCAGCCATAACAGCTAATTCACGTTCTGTCATTTAACTGCCACCTTTCTTCATTTGTTTTAATAATGTATTGTAAGTATTTAAAGTATCAGGATAAATCGTTACCCTCTTTTTCAGTAGAAAAATCATCGTGTTTTGTAAACATAAAACAATCGCCTTATTGATATCTTTCCGTGCTAATTCACGTACTTCTTCAACTCCGGGGAACTTCCTACCAGGTTCAATGTAATCAGCTAGAAAAACGACTTTATCTAATATCGTCATATGTTCATGACCTGACGTATGGAAACGTATTGCCTGTAAAACATTTTGATCCGTAATGCCAACCTCATTCTCTACGAGATAAGCTCCTACAGGCGCATGCCATAATTCTGTTCCATGCTCCAGAAGATCTTGAGGCATCTGTTGTTCAATAATAATTTGTTTCATTTCCTCTTTAGGACGAAACTTTGCATAATCATGGAATATTGCTGCTAACTCAGCTTTCTTAACATTTGCATCATAACGCTCTGCTAGTTCAATAGATGTTTGTGCAACACCAAGCGTATGTTCATAACGATGCTCAGTCAGCTGTTCCTTCACAATTTCTAATGCGAGGTTACGATCCATACAAATTATTCTCCTCTATATAAGTCTTCACATTCTCAGGCAATAAATAAACCGTATTACCTCCACGTTCACACCGCTCACGCAATGAAGTAGATGAAAGATCAATTTGTGGTGCTTCGATTTGAATAAGTGGGTATTTGGTTTCCATTTCATAACCTGGGCGTTTCATACCTACAAACTGGATTAACTTCATAAGTTCATCCACTTCATGCCACTTAGGTAAATATTCAACCATATCAGATCCAATAATAAAATAAAATGTATATTCTTTATATAATTCTTTTAAAACCTTAATCGTATCCACCGTATAAGAGCGACCTTCACGTTCGAATTCAATTAAATTGATTTTAAAATTATCGTTAGATTCAATGGCTCGTTTTACCATTTCAATGCGATGTTTACTTGAAGTAATTTCACGTGATTTATGAGGAGGTATATTGCTAGGAATAAACCAAATCTCATCTAATGATAATGCAATTAACACTTCTTGAGCAATGAGAAGGTGTCCATTATGCGGAGGATCGAAGGTTCCACCAATTAAGCCTATCTTTTTCACCTTCTAACCCTCCTTCGTTATCATTAACATTGTATTATTTAGGTAATACAATCTCTTTATTTTCTTTTGATTCTTTATATAATACAATAACATTTCCGATAATTTGCACAAGCTCTGCTCTTGCTCCTTGACTAAGTTGTTGTGCTACATCTTTTTTGTCTTCTCCACAATTTTGCAATATATTAACTTTTATTAATTCACGTGCCTCTAGCGCTTCTGAAATTTGTTTAACCATATTTTCATTTACACCACTCTTACCGACTTGAAAGATCGGATTTAAATGATGTGCTGCTGCTCGTAAAAAACGCTTCTGTTTACCTGTTAACATTGTTTACCCTCCAAGTTGAACTTTAACAATTTCTTCCATTCTAGCTTTATCAGGCTTTAATCCTGTCCATTTCTCAAAAGATAGTGCCCCTTGTCCAACAAACATCCCAATTCCATTAAGAATCATTGATCCTTTGGCTTCTGCTGTTTGTAGCCAAGCTGTCTGGATAGGATTATAGATAATATCACTTACAATTTTTCCACTTTCCAAATTATCTAATGCCATTGGCATTTGCTTGACATCTGGACTCATTCCTACTGCTGTTGTTTGAATCAACACATCATACTCATTTACCGTTACTTCTGCTTTTTGAATTGATTTTACATTAGATATAGTCGAATAAGGGCAACTATTGACAATACTTTCTGCTTTTTGTTCAGTTCGGTTTGTGATGTCTAATTGTGCTACACCACGCTTTGCTAACGATACGAAAATAGCTCTTGCTGCACCACCAGCACCCACTACTAATACTTTTTGTTCAGATAAAGGCTTTGCAAGCTTCGGAATTAATGATTCAACATAACCTTGACCGTCCGTATTATAACCTTTTAATTTTCCACCTTCATTCACAACTGTATTAACTGCACCTATAGCAACTGCTTCATCATCAATTTCATCTAGCAAATCCATGATAGCTACCTTATGTGGAATCGTTACATTAAAACCCTTTACATTAAGGACTCTTAACCCATTAACAGCTTGAGCAAGGTCATTGGGAGCTACATCAAATGCTTGATAATAATATGGTAATTCCAAATGATTAAAGGCATCATTATGCATGAGTGGTGACATAGAGTGCGAAACAGGATGTCCTAATAAACCAAATAATTCCCCCATAAATTTCACCTCCTACATCTTTCACGTTCCATTTGACGCTTAGACTCTGAATATACAGTTTAAAGAAACCAAAATAGTATAAATGAATGAATCAATAACAGTCATTAATTGTTTGATTTAACTACATCTAGCGGTAATAACAGTCTGTGAACTCGTACTTTATATAATTGAAGGGCGAACAGACACACCAACACCCTTTGGTACGTGCGCGACCACTGTTGCCCCTGGTTCGTTTATTACTACCCAACCTAATCCAGAAAAGACTAAATCAGTTTTCCCTTCACGAATTGTAAATTCATGCTTAATAAGTTCCGGAAAATCATCATGTTGCTCACGGTATGGTGGTTGCAATAATTCACCAACATTTTTTTTATATACTTCGTCGGCCTTATCCAACTTAGTCCTGTGGATATAAATATCATTTGATAAATAACATGTTAATGAGCGACGACCACCTGAGACATAATCCAATCTTGCTAATCCACCAAAAAACAACGTTTGTTCTTCATTCAATTGATAAACCTTTGGCTTGATTTCTTTTTTAGGAGAAATTACCCTCAAACCCTTCTTATCAACATAATGTGCCATTTGGTGATGATTAATGATCCCCGGTGTATCAAAAAGAATTGAATCTTCATCAAGAGGAATATCAATAAGATCAAGTGTAGTACCTGGGAATTGTGATGTTGTTATCACATCTCCACGCTCTTTTGAAAATTGCTTTATCAAATGATTAATGAAGGTTGACTTCCCTACATTTGTACAACCTACTACATAAACATCCTTACCGTTACGATACTTATCAATTAAACCGGCAAGTTCACGAATGCCATGACCTTTTGCTGCACTTATAAGTGCAACATCAACTGGTTTCAAACCTAGTTCTTTTGCTGATTGCTTCATCCAATTCATTAATCGGTTATGATTAACTGATTTTGGAAGCAAATCTAATTTATTACCAACTAACAAAACGGGATTATTCCCAGCAAATCGATGCAAACCAGGTAACCAACTACCATTAAAATCAAATATATCTACTACTTTTATAACTAGAGATTCTGTTTGTCCTATTCCATTTAAGATTTTCAGAAAATCATCATCTGTTAATGAAACATCTTGAATTTCATTATAATGTTTCAGGCGAAAACAACGCTGGCAAATTATCTCTTCTCTTTGCAACGCTGATGCAGGTGCATAACCGATTTCGTTTTTGTTCTCAGTTTGAATTTTAACACCGCAACCAATACAATCTACTCGTTCTTTCACATCTATTCCTCCCAATAAATCATCCCTTTTCGTTTCATCCAATTTAGAATGCGTCTTTCAAACTGACGATTTACTCGTGTAAACAGGCCATCTGATTGAGCAACTGGTACAACTAAAATCGTATGTACCCCTGTTAAATTACCACCGAGCACATCGGTCATTAACTGGTCACCAATAACAACGACTTCCTCTTTCTTCATACCCAACTTTTTCAAAGCTTTTTTAAATGACAATCGCATCGGTTTACGTGCACTGTAAATATAGGGAACTCCAAGAGGTTCAGCAAAAGTACGCACTCTTGCTTCATTGTTATTTGAAACAATCAAAACAGAGATACCGTTCTCTTGCATCTCGGTGAACCAATTTGTCAATTCAGGTGTTGCATCAGGTCGATCCCATTCCACTAGTGTATTATCTAAGTCCGTAATAACACCACGAACACCCTTTTCTATTAGATCCTCTGGTTTTATTTCGAAAATTGATTTTGCATGTTGATCAGGCATAAACTTCTTAAGCATATTGCTTCACCTCAATAACAGCTTTCATGTATAAGTTACATAAAGCTATATCTTTTTATCACATTCTAACTGACCATCTATAGTAGAAAACTGCTTCTGCTCACAAATAATAATTTTACTTATCAACTAGACTTATCTCATACTATATCTCCACTATGATAACGGATTTACTTATTACTTTCAAAAAAATTTCTAAAGGAGTTAAAATAAAAACTCATGAGAAAGTAATATTATAAAATCACAGAAAATTCTTTCGACATCTTTTGACATCTCCGATCACCTGTGGATAATATTATACACATTATCCACCTTACAACACCTTGTTTTTATAAACTTACGAACAACTTACCCACAACTTATCCCCCTTAACCTGTGGATACAAGAACGATTGTTCTGTTTGAAAATTCATGTTAAAGTAAAGTCATACAAAAATAAACAAGCCTACCATTATATTCAACAACCTCTTTAGATAGACTCGGAAAATTCCTCGGAGGTGAAAGGCAGTGCACATTACTAATATGTACAAGCTATCAGATGATTTACTTATTGAATCGTATATGAAAGCAATCGAATTAAAACTCAGTCCAGAATTCATCCACTTAATCGAGCAAGAATTAGTACTTCGTCATTTAACTGACAAAATAAAGATATCTTCCTAACACATATAATTTAATAACAACGATGAACCTTAATTGTTTCATCGTTGTTTTTTTGTATTTACCTTTTCTCTTCCTTTTATTCCTTTAAGTTACTTCACAAAATTTCTTTTATTTATATTCTATTTCTTCCTATTTAAGATGTATAATTCATTTGCATGCGAACGCTTTTTTTCATGAAGTATATCTATTGAATAAACAGCCACTTTGTGCTTACAATTATATTTATGACTGTCACCTTCTTACGTTAATTAATAATGTTGAGCACAGAAAATCCTAGACATGTTGTAATCATTTCCTTAATAGTTATAAATATGTTTTTTTAGCTCAACAATGAGCCTAACTGATTTCAAATCAGCGCTCAATTTTTTTTATCATATTGCAACTAATTTTTAAACAATCTTCAAAACCTAATAAGACTTAGAACAATTTTTACTTAGAAATAAAATCTCGGTAATTCTTATTACATAATTACCATTTATAACCAATTGAATCAACGCAACTCCTCAGTGAGAAGGCGATGTTCTTTTCACGAAAGAGTAGTTCATTATAGTCACAAACAGCTATAGTGAAAGTTCACAATAAACTTACAATTTTAAGGAGGCTCATTTATGCTGCATCTTGCTGTATTAGCACCAATATTATTTGCGGTGCTTGTACCGTTTCTCTATTCAAAAGTGCGGTCGATACATACGGGCTGGTTTGTACTAATTGTACCCGTTTCATTATTTTCTTATTTCCTATCGTATCTTCCAAAAATTAAGGAAGGAACAATTGTCCAAACAGTTAATTGGATACCTTCTCTTAACATTAATTATGACTTATACTTAGATGGTTTAAGCTTCTTATTCAGTATGTTGATAACTGGAATAGGCTCACTTGTCGTCCTTTATTCCATTTACTATTTACACAAAAGTGAGAAACTTGGTCATTTTTACGTGTATTTGCTTATTTTCATGACTGCAATGTTAGGTGTTGTCCTTTCTGATAACTTATTTGTTCTGTATACATTTTGGGAATTAACAAGCTTATCATCATTTTTATTAATCGGTTTTTGGAACCACAGAGAACGTTCACGTTATGGTGCACAAAAATCAATGCTCATTACAGTTTTCGGTGGTTTAGCAATGCTAGGGGGCTTTGTTCTTCTATCGGTTACGGCAGGAACTTCAAGCATTCGTGGTGTAATTGACAACGCGGATTTAGTCTTGAATAGCCCATTATTTACGGGAATCTTAATTTTAATTTTATTAGGCGCTTTTACTAAGTCAGCTCAATTTCCATTCCATATTTGGCTCCCAGATGCCATGGAAGCGCCAACACCTGTTAGTGCATATTTACACTCGGCGACAATGGTTAAGGCTGGTATTTATCTAGTAGCACGTTTGTCATTGCTATTTGCAGGCACTGATTTATTCTTTATCCTTGTTTCTGGTTTCGGACTTCTTACATTGTGTTGGGGGTCTTATATGGCAGTTCGCCAAACAGACTTAAAAGGAATTTTAGCATATTCGACGATCAGCCAACTCGGAATGATTATGTCTATGCTAGGTATTGGAACAGAAGTGGCTGTTTTCGCTGCCATTTTCCACATTTTTAACCATGCAACATTCAAAGGCTCACTCTTTATGGTCGCAGGAATTGTTGATCATGAAACAGGAACTCGTGACATTAGACGCCTTGGTGGACTAATGACATTAATGCCTATAACAGCAACACTTGCTTTATTTGGAACTTTTTCAATGGCTGGTATGCCATTACCAATCTTGAATGGATTTTTAAGTAAAGAAATGTTCTTTGAATCAACACTTAACCTAGGACATGAAGGCTCTAGTCTTGTTGCTACAGTAGCACCGTTCTATCCAATTATTGCGATTTTCGGTAGTATCTTTACTTTTGTCTATTCTGTTTTATTATTTTTCAAAACATTCACTGGAAAAGGCGACTTGTCAAAATTAGAGAAGAAACCACATGAGCCACCTTTCGGCATGCACCTTTCACCAGTTATATTAGTTGCACTCATCGTTATCATCGGGCTGTTTCCGAACTTAATTAATGGTCCAATAATTACGCCAGCTGTTGAAGCCGTTTATGGATCTGCTCCAGATAAGCATATTTACTTCTGGCACGGATTTAATAGTGTACCATTATTAATGTCACTAATTGTTGTGGCACTAGGACTGGTACTTTATATCACTCGAGAGAAATGGCTATCGTTCTATAACGTAATGCCTGGTCGATTTAGTGCAAACAAAACGTATGACTATATTGTAGAAAATGTTTTTACAATGTCTAAGAAAGCAACGAGTTTCTATATGACAGGATCTCTACGCCTATATATGTCATTAATCTTATTGTTCCTAGTGATTGTAACTGGTAGTATATTCATAATTACTGACGGTTTCTCAATATCAACAGACAATCTAGCACCAATAAATTGGACAGAAATCCTAAT
Organism: Bacillus solimangrovi; assembly: GCF_001742425.1. GTDB lineage: Bacteria > Bacillota > Bacilli > Bacillales > Bacillaceae_N > Bacillus_AV > Bacillus_AV solimangrovi. Next base: position 4,270 of record NZ_MJEH01000010.1, on the reverse strand, counting down.
TGGTCTAATCATGGTTGGAGCTGCTTTTGCTACCGTTCTCTCAAACAATCGCATTACGTCAATATTAGTATTAGGTGTCGTTGGATTTGGACTTTCCCTCTTATTCGTTATCTATCGTGCACCCGATCTAGCATTAACTCAATTAATTGTAGAGACTGTTACTGTAGCTCTATTCTTATTATGCTTCTATCACTTGCCAGAACTGAAGAAACGTGAAGAAAGCGTTGGAAACAATTTACTGAATTGGATCATTTCGATTAGTGTTGGAACAATCATCACACTTACTGCAATTGCTTCACATAGCACAAAATTATTTGAAACAATATCTGACTATTTTGTAGAAACTTCCGTACCACTTGGGGGTGGGCATAATATCGTAAACGTTATTCTTGTAGATATGCGTGGATTAGATACTATGCTTGAAATCACTGTACTTGGCTTAGCAGCACTTGCAATCTTTACTATGATAAAATTACGAAAAGATGGGGAGGCGGACTAACAGATGGAAATAATCATGAGTATTGTCGCTGGATTGCTTTTTACAACTGGCGTTTATATGTTATTACAAAAGCAAATCTTGCGTATCATCATCGGTACTAGTCTAATTTCCCATGGTGCACACCTTTTAATATTAACGATGGGACGACTTAAGACAGGGGCACCCCCTATTATTGTTGAAGGGGTAACTCAATATACAGACCCATTGCCACAAGCGTTAATATTAACGTCAATTGTAATTAGCTTTGGAGTCACATCTTATTTACTCGTGCTTGCTTACCGCACTTATAAGACCAATCATACAGATAATATGGATGAATTGAGAGGTACGGAACATGAGTAATTTAGCGATTTTACCAATACTACTACCATTTTTAACAGGGATTTTAACAGCGTTTTTCCATAAGAAGTTGCCGCTTGTACGCAGCATTACAATTATCATGTCAATCGTTACGCTGCTTACATCTTTATATATTGCAAACATAGTTTTTACAGATGCTCCAATTTTGCTGGAAGCTGGAGATTGGATGGCACCGTTTGGAATTGTTCTTGTTGCTGACGGGCTTGCCATGACACTCGTTATAGTAACTGACCTGATTGCAGTTGCTTGTGCCATCTATGCAATGCGAAGCTTAGATGAAGAACGTGAACGATTCTATTTCTATACGTTCTTTCAACTTTTAATTGCTGGAGTTAGTGGTGCATTCCTTACTGGAGATTTGTTTAATTTATTCGTATTCTTTGAAGTCCTTTTAATGGCTTCCTATGGTCTAATTATCTTAGGAGGAACGAAGGAACAACTTCGTGAATCATTGAAATATGTTTTAATTAACGTTTTCTCATCAATGTTGTTCGTTACAACTGTCGCTTTCTTGTATTCAGTTACAGGAACTTTAAATATGGCACATCTAGCCGAACGAGTACAGCTGGCTGAACAGCAAGGTATTTTAACGACAATTTCTATACTTTTATTTCTTGTATTTGCGACGAAAGGAGCACTATTCCCACTTTATTTTTGGCTTCCGAAATCATATGCAGTACCTAACCCTGTTATTTCAGCATTGTTCGGAGCATTATTAACTAAAGTTGGGGTATACTCCATTCTACGTGTATTTACATTAATTTTTATTTATAAGACGGATATTACACATGAACTATTCATCATTCTCGCTGGTATTACGATGTTAATGGGTGTTGTCGGTGCTTTATCCACTTATAATGTAAAGCTGATTGTCGCTTATAATATTATTCCAGCTGTAGGGTTTATGATTATGGGAATTGGCATATACAATGAAACAGCACTTTCTGGTACGGTCTATTATTTAATTCATGATATGATCGTAAAAGGCGCGCTCTTTTTACTTGCTGGAGCCATGATAAAAATTACTGGTACGGCTGATTTACGTAAAATGGGTGGTTTAATTCGTAATCATCAGCTACTTGCTTGGCTATTCTTAATTGCAACAGTTACGTTAGCAGGTATCCCTCCATTTAGTGGTTTTATAGGCAAGTTCCTTTTAATAAAAGGCGGTTTTGAGAATGGAAATTATATAATTGTTGGAATGGCTCTACTTTCAAGCCTACTCATTCTGCTTTCTGTCCTCCGTATCTTTATTAACGGATTCTGGGGAGAAGCAAAACTTGAACCACATGAAGAAAAAGGAAGTGAGAAGGGGATGATTCTTCCAATTACTTTACTTCTTACGTTTTCCGTGTTACTTGGTATTGGAGCAGAGTGGTTTATCCCTTATGTTGAACAAATTACAGAAACACTCACAGACCCTTCAATCTATGTAAATACTGTGTTAAAGGAGTCATGAGTATGAACTTTCAAATCATTTTAAACATTTTAGTAGCATTTATTTGGATGTTTTTGTGGGAAACCTTTGATTTTTCTACGTTCGTTATCGGGTATTTTGTCGGGATGTTCTTACTATTCTTAATGCGTCGTTTCATCCCTGACTCATTTTATTTAGATCGTGTCTATGCAATCTGCAAACTGATTCTACTCTTTATTAAAGAGTTAATCTTAGCAAATTTATCTGTTGTGAAATTTGTTTATAAACCAAACTTAAAAACAGATACAAAACCAGGCATATTTGCTTTACCGATTGACCTAAAAACAAACTGGGAAATTACGCTTCTTGCAAACCTTATAACACTAACTCCAGGAACTTTGTCAGTTGCAGTTTCAAATGATTATTCAGTTATTTATATCCATGCAATGGATATTCCTAATGTAGAAGAACAAATCGATGGGATCAAAAATACATTTGAGAAAGCGATTATGGAGGTGACAAGGTAACATGTCTGATCTTTTAAGTATTGTTATTGATATTTGTTCTATTGTCATTGCCATTTCACTTGTCATGTTACTATACAGAGCTGTAAAAGGGCCTACAAACCCTGATAGAGCAGTCGCATTAGATACAATTGGGATTAACCTTATTGCATTAACAGGTCTTATGGCTATCAAAGTAGAAACGATAAAATTTAATGATATTATTCTTTTAATTGGGATTTTATCATTTATCGGTACAGTTGCGACTGCAAAATTTTTAGAAAAGGGTGTTATCATTGAACGAGATAATCATTAGTATACTGTTAATTATTGGCACCTTTTTTATCTTTTCTGGTTCATTAGGAATTGTTCGATTCCCTGACGTATACACTCGCTTACATGCCGCAACAAAAAGTGCAACACTTGGGGTCGCTGGAATTCTTCTTGCAGCTTTCTTGTTTTTTTACTTTAAAGAACATGTTGTAAGTGGTAAGCTCATCCTCGGTATTATCTTTGTTCTTTTAACTGCTCCAGTTGGAGGACATATGATTTCTCGAGCTGCCTACCATAGTGGTGTCAAACTATGGGAAAAAAGTGTAAAAGATGATATGAAAAATGCAAAATAAAGTAACAAACACAATATCTTATTTCATTAAAAAAGCGAAGTCACATAGTGATTTCGCTTTTTTCGTTTAATTCTTCATTCCAAACATATTTGATTAGTTTTATTTAGACGAAGAGGCAGAATGTTGCTTAATTCGTTCAATTAAATCCTTTTGGGTATGATCATCAATATCTAAATCAATCCCATAATAGTATCCACTATCATGACCTTCAATTTGCCAAACGGGAGTACCAGAGAATGAGAAACTTCGTCCTATTAATTGAAACATTATATCAATTTTTATATTATATTTTTTTAAGCTTAGATCATATTTTGTATACATCTTAAGTCCACCAGGACTAATATTATATATTTCAGCTCTACCAGGGCTACTTTTTCGACTTACATTATCAACTTCAACAATTGTAAACATACTTTGAAGTGGTGTTTTGAATTCATACCGAAATGTTTCATCTCTCTTATATTTTATTTGTAATCACCTCTGTATTCAGCATAAATATTCAACAATGGATTAATTACCCTGTAATGTAATTATAAACCTTGGAAATTTCAATGATTTTTTATTTCTTATATATTTTAATAAGAGTAATTTCACTTATCACAGGTGGTGTATTTTTTTAACTTAATTATTAAAACACTTCACATGTTCAGTAATTTTATCTCATAAAAAGATAAAGTCCTGTATAATTTTGATGAAATCAGGTAGTAATCCGTCCAAATCCACTAATAAATGACCTACACATGGACAAGATTACGTGAAAAATTTGGAATTAGACTACTATACGAAGAAGTTAACGACAAAGTCATTCATAAAATTACTACTCATTGCACAGTTACAAGACGTTGAAAGTTTACATTTGCTAAGC